>DWUW01000242.1 GCA_019120525.1 Candidatus Eisenbergiella stercorigallinarum
TCCGAAGGCAAGGAAGGTTCCCACGGATACCCGCCCCGGGCCCAGCACCACAAGGCCCACGAAATACAGGGAAAACAGGCCGATGGCCCAGCACAGGTCGATGACCGGGCCTACGGCGTCGTTTAAGCGCACGGCGTTCACGAAGGAATCCCGGTGCTGCTTCGTCAGATCCCGGAAGGTGTCCATGGTCTCTTCCTCCGCGCCGAAGCTCTGGATGATCCGAATGCCGGAAAGGTCCTCATGCACGAAGGCGTTTAAGTTGGAGGATTTCTTCCGGTGGATCTGCCACCTTTCATGGGAATGGGTCTGGATGTACCAGATCCCGGCGGCCATCAGCGGAAGGCTCACAAGGGCCGCGGCCGCGAGCCGGACGTCCTTGACGAACATGATCACGGCCACCGCGCTGATGGTGATGAAATCCGGGATCAGGGTAGTAACGCAGTTGGAAAGCACGTCCTTTAGGGAATTGATGTCACCGATGATGCGGGCCAGGATCTTTCCGGTGGGGCGGCTGTCAAAAAACTGAAAATCCAGCGTCTGGATGTGGACGTAGAGCTCCTGACGGATGGTGACCAGGATGCTGTTGCAGACCTTCGCCATCACGTACATGCGGATCTTGATGCCCGCCACCATCAGCAGGTTGATCACGACGGCGAAAAGGATCAGCCGCAGCAGGCCGGGGAAATTCCCCGCGGAAATGTAATCGTCCACCGCGGCTTCCATGATCAGCGGATTTAAGAGGTTTACCATCACGCAGAAGCCCATGATGAACAGGACGCCGACGATCTGTTTTTTATAGGAAAGAAGGTAGGAGAACAGGCGGGAAAGCGTTGCGGCCTTCCCGGCCGTTACCGTATTTTCATCTTTTTTATAGGAATTGAAAGCCATGATAATCTCCGTTCCGGAGCGTAGCGACGGGGCGAAGAGAAATTGCGAATGCAATTTCTCTGATGCCTTAGGGCTATTTGTGACGCTCCGGCACAAATAGCCGTGCGAAAAATAAGCCCGATGGCTTATTTTTCGCACTAGCCTTTTTTTTCAGAAAATGGCGCTTACTGTGCGTTCATTCCCGGCGCGGCCCCGTACTGGGCCTGCCAGGTTTCGTAATACAGCCCGCGCAGGGCGAGCAGGCTTTCGTGGGTGCCGCGTTCTTTTATGGTTCCGTTTTCCAGCACGATGATCTCATCGGCGTTTCGCACCGCGCTGACGCGGTGGGCGATGATCAGCTTCGTGGTGTCAGAAAGCTCCTGAAGCGCCTGCTGGATGGCATATTCCGTTTCCATATCCAGCGCGCTGGTGGAATCGTCCAGGATCAGGATCGGGTTATGCTTGGCGATGGCCCTGGCGATGCTGATGCGCTGCTTCTGCCCGCCGGACAGGCCCACGCCCCGTTCTCCGATGACGGTCTCATACTGCTCGGACAGCCGTTCGATGAATTCGCTTGCCTGAGCGCTTTCCGAAGCGGTGCGGATGTCCGCGTCGTTTACCAGCTCCCGTTTTCCCAGCCGGACGTTTTCGCTGATGGTATCCGAAAAGAGGAACACATCCTGCATCACCAAGGAAATGCTGCCGCGAAGCTGCTTTAGGGACAGGTCGCGGATGTTGACGCCGTCCAGCCGGATGGTCCCGCCGGTGGCGTCATAGAGCCGTTCCAGAAGCTGGATGATGGAGGTTTTTCCCGCGCCGGTCGCGCCCATGATGCCGAGGGTATGGCCGGGCTGCACGGCAAAGGAGATGCCGTGCAGGATCTCGTGGCCGTCCTCCTTGTGGAAGGATACGTTTTCAAACTCGATCTTTCCCTTCACCTCAGGCAGGATCACGGGCTGAGCGGGCTCCTTCACGGAAGGCACGGACTGGTAGATCCTGCGGATCTTCCGATAGCTTCCCACGCCGGAGGAAAAATCGTTGGACAGCCAGCCCAGCATTTCCATGGGCCAGACGATGTTCATGGAATATTCCACGAAGGCGGTCAGGCTTCCCAGGGAAAGCTTTCCCCGGATCACCTGGCTTCCGCCAAGCAGCAGTACGATGAGCGGAAGCAGCTTGGTGATGAGGGAAAAGCAGGGATAGTATTTTACGAATACCTTCGACTGCTTCATGTTCAGCTCATAATAGCGCCGGTTATGGGAAAGAAATTTTCTGATCTCAAATTTTTCCCGTGCGAAGGCCTTGACGGTGCGCACGCCTGCCAGATTTTCCTCCGCGACGGTGTTTAAGGCCGCGTTTTCCTCGCTGATCTCCTCATAGACCGCGCCCAGCCTGCGTTCCTCCAGAACGGCGATCACGCCGGTTATGAGCATGGCCGCCGTGGGGATGAGGGCGAGCCGCCAGTTCAGGCTGTACATGCAGAACAGGACGAGACAGGTGTGGAAGATCACCTCCATGATGAGCATGCTTACAAACCCCAGCGCGTTCCAGATGCGGTCGATGTCGTCCTTGACCCGGCTCATCAGCTCGCCGGTGTTGTTCTTGTCAAAGAAATCCGCGCTCAGAGACTGCAGGTAGGTGAACAGGTCCTTGCGGATCTCTGTGGCGATGGAGGAGCCGATCAGATCCGAGGTGTATTCCTTGGTATAGCCGAAGATGCAGCGGCCAAGCCCGATGAGCAGAAGACAGGGCAGCAGAAAACGGAGTTTGGATACCTCGCCCTTCTGGATCACGTCGTCCACAATGACGCGGGTCACCTGCGGCGACAGAAGATCCAGCGACACGGCGATGACCATGGATACGAAAACGAACAGATAACCGAATTTGTGTCTGTAAAGATACCAGGATAATTTTTTCATAAATAAAGTCCCCCTTCTGATAAAAAGCCGAAAAAAACCACGCCAGTGTTACCTGCCGTGGTGAAATGCGTTTTCTGACGGTCGGCGCGGGCACCTGCGGAGGGCGCGCCTTCTTTTAGGCCGGAACGGGCTTTTGGCGCCTTCCGGGTGGTTCAGAAAAAGAAAACGGGAGGTAAACAGCAAACGGCCTGACGGGTGGTATCAAATTCTGTGCTGCGGTTCTGGTCTTCTGAGCCATTCATGCTTCCTCCTTTCTTTCTGTATTCGCTCCCTTTTACCTTACATCCCGCCGGGTGTTTTGTCAACCGGTCTTTTGAGACTTTTTGCACCGCCCGCTGCTGCCCGGAAAGCCGGCAGGCCCGGCCCCGGCCTCAGCTGTTATAGTCCTTGTCGATGTTGATGACGGCATAGTAGCGGGAATCCAGGTTATGTACGGCCTCCTGCATGCGGAAGAGGATCTCCTCGTCACCGATCTTTTCCGTGAAGGGGACGAGAATGTCAAAGATGATATTGGTATGGGTCGGACCCTTTACGATGCGGAAATCATGCAGGTTCAGGGCGGGATCCAGCTGATGCAGAAGCCCGGTGACCGCTTCCTTCAGTTCCTGGGTTTCGGCGTCGTCGTTCATGACCGGATCCATGTGGATCACGGCCTCGCAGTGGAGCTCCTTCTTCAGCTCCCGTTCGATGTTGTCGATGGTGTCGTGCAGATGGAGCAGGTCGCCGGAGGCGGGAACCTCCGCGTGCAGGGAGATCATGGTGCGGCCAGGGCCGTAATCGTGGACGATCAGGTCGTGCAGGCCGAGGATCTCCTCATGGCTTAAAACGATGCGCCCGATTTTATCCACGAATTCCTTCTGCGGCGGCTGCCCCAGAAGCGGGCTGATGGTCTCCCCCGCGGAGCGCAGCCCTGCGGTCAGGATGAACAGGCCCACCAGGAGGCCGCAGAAGCCGTCGATATGAAGGCCGGAAAAATGGCCGATCAGCGCGGCGGCAAGGACGACGGCGGTGGAAAGCATGTCGCTGAAGCTGTCCGTGGCGGTCGCGGCCATGGCCGCGCTGTCGATTTTTTTCCCGGTGCCCCGGTTGTAAAGATACATGTAAAATTTCACCAGGATGGAGGCGATCAGGATGCCTGCCACAACAGGAGTGAAGCTGGTGTCCTCCGGATGCAGGATCTTGTCAAAGGAAGAGGTGACCAGCTCGAAGCCCATAAGGATGATCAGCAGGGAAACGAACAGGCCGGTGAGATATTCGATCCTGCCGTGTCCGAAGGGATGCCCGGGATCCGGCTTCTGTCCCGCCATTTTGAAACCCACCAGCGTGATCAGGGAAGAGCCCGCGTCGGAAAGGTTATTGAAGGCATCCGCCGTGATGGCGATGGAGTTGCTGAGAAGCCCCGCGAAGAATTTTCCCAGGAAAAGCACCGCGTTCAGGCCGATCCCCACGGCTCCGCAGAGCACGCCGTAGGCCTGCCGGACCTCCGGACGCTCCGTTTCCCTGTAATTCTGAATAAAAAGCCTTGCCAGAAATGAAATCATGGTTTCCCTCTCTTTCCTCCGGACCTGCCGCGTTTCTCCCGCGGCTTTGCGAAGAAGGCAGGCCGGACAGAGTTTCCTTCTATTGTATATGCGAAAAGGAAGGAAAACAAGAGAAAAATGATCTGTAAAAACCGCTTTTGAAAAAAAGGGTTTTCCTATATAATGAAAGCGGATATCATCCGGCAGGAAAACAGACAGGAAAACAGACCGGCAGAGGAGCCGGAGGGACGGAGCCGGAAAGCCCTGTTTTTGGAAGCCCTGATCCGGATGCGGGCTTTCGGCGCAGCCGTCTCAGAATGGAGGAAGTTTTGGACAGAATCAGATACCGCGCGGCGCGGATCCTTATGATCTTTTTTCTGACTGCGGCAGGCTGCGGTTCCGGGGAAGCCGCAGAGCCTGCCGCCGCGCAGGCGATGGACCCGGAGGCCTTTGAGATCGTCAGCCGGGATTTTTCCCACAGCGGATACGCGGACAGCATCGCGTTCCTGCTGCCCTCCGG
>DWUW01000243.1 GCA_019120525.1 Candidatus Eisenbergiella stercorigallinarum
GATCCGGCCGAAGCCCACCCTTCCGGTTTCCGCCTGCTCCCTGATCTCCTCTCCCGTCAGGAACGGGATCAGCTGCCTGTCCACGCCCTTTTCGTTATACCTGCTGACCTCGATCCTTACCAGCGCTGCAATGAGCTCCCGCAGGGTGGAGACGGAATCCGGAAGCTCGTAAGGCACACGCGCCAGATGATCCGGCGTTTTGGGCGTGAAGGGATTCTCCGCCCTGCGGGCGGCGCTCCTGTTTCCTGCCGATTTGATCTGTATGTATACCTTCATGGGATTCTCCTTTTTTATGCCATATTTTCATTATAATAGCAGGGGGCGGCGGCGTAATTTTCGCATTTTCTCTTTCCTGACAGAAAATGCCGCAAAACGGCCGGAACCCGTCCGCTTCACAGCATCCTTCCTTTAGATCTAATTCAGGTTTTTTTCTTTCATTTCCCGGAACCGTTCTGGCTGGCAAACACAATCGCCGATATGTCATCTGTATCCCTATGATGCATAGTATAGCACAGCCCATTCCCTTTGACCAGCCTGATGCGCCAATCCGTTTTGGCGTTCCGCCTTGGCGCAATCTGTGCCTGCATGGACGCCTGGCTTCCCTCCGCTTCGATCTCCAACCCTTTCTTTGTCTCACACCGCCTTTTCACGTTCTCTATCCTGTCGTCTACCGCAAGTTTTTCCTTATCCACCCCGGTCCTCTGAATGGCCAGGTTTCCGGATGTCAGAAAAGCGAAATCTGGCCGGATTTCTTCAGTTCCGTATTCTTCCCCAGCCACTGCCGCACGGTTTCCACGCTCTCCTCAATGATCTCCGCGATCACCTCTGCCGCTGCCCCTCTTTCCGCCATATTCCGGGCTGTTTTTTTCGCAGTCTCTGTCTTCCCAAGGAGTATCCCTTCTTCTCTGCCCTCTTCTCGACCTTCTTCTCTTCCTTCGTTTTTCCCAATTTCATAGATTTCTTCCGTAATTTCACACATAACCTCTATCCCTTCTTTCTCGCATTTCAGGAAATGGACCCGTTCCGACAGAGCCCCCTGGCTTTTGTCCTCCGGATCTGATATTTTAAAGTATCTCATCAGCGCGGCTGTCTCCGAACCGTCGTCCACCTCGGCATTGACGTAAACAACATGCAGGCCGTCGTCATACTCCTCATCCTCCGCCTCAGAATATTTCCTCACCGGACTGACCGTCTGACCGGCCCTGCGGATATCCGTCTCGCTGATATAAAAAATGTACACCTCCGCAAGCTCATGGTATTCCTTTCCCTTTTCCAGGTATTCGCTGTCTATCATCGCCCCGTAAAATCTGGTCCGGCGGCAGTGATCCACCGTATCCCGGCGCTGGATCTCCAGGTTGTACAGGCGCTTCTTCTCATCCTCCGCCAGCACATCCAGAATGGCGTCATGGGAAAGGATCTTCGAGATCCGGTACTGCGTCCGCACCTCTCTTACCGTAAGATCTTCTTTTCCTGTCAGCAGCCTCAGCACATGCTGGCAGGCCGCCTGGTCGCGCAGAGCGACCGAGAGGAATACGTCGCTTAAAAGCGTAAATCCCTTCAGCTTTTCCAAAAGCATTTCCCGCACGCACAGGCGGGCAGTCTCTTCCTGTCTTTTTTCCATCTGACCTCCGTTGTTAAGATACCCTTCTCCCTCCCGTCTCAGCGCGGGCAGGCAGAAGCTGTGGGCAGTTCCATGATTCCCGGGTTTTGAAAAGAAATAGCATGATCTGCATTTCTGCAGGCCGAACGGCTTCTTTGGAACATTGAATGAAACGAAACAGAATTGCTTTTCTGATGTATCTCAGGTTAGCACATTTTCAGTGAAATTTCCAGTCCCTTCAGAAAAAACTAAGAAACTGTTCTTCTCGAAATGTTACAGTTCAGTCTCGGGCAGAACTGTAACGGCTGAATCATGCTTCTGCAGCAGAAATTAGAAGAATAGCATACTGACCCGCAAAAATCAGGATCTGACTACGGCCAAAACAGGAAATTCCGGTTTTGTACCGCAGATTTTGGTGGTTTCCTACGGTAGGAATCCGGAAAACCGGAGTTTTGCCCGTAGAGAAAGTGGCTTTTCTACGGTAAGAATCGAGGAAAGCGGATTGTTGCCCGTAGTGAGGCAAATCCTGCGGTAAGAATCCGGAAAACCGGAGCGTTGCCTGCGGCACCCGCTTTCCCGCTCAGCGATAGGAATGGCCGGATGCTTCCTGCCGGTACGTTTTCGTATGGCCTGCGCAGACCTGCCTGAACAGTAACCTCGAAATCCATTGTCTGCGCTTTCCCCCAATGTTATAATAAGATCATCATACGGCAGAAAATTCATGCCGCCGGCTGTAAGGCGGCGGAAAGGAGATTCCTGTGAATATTCAATGCAAAGAAAATGTCCTTACTCCCGAAGATTTCATCCGCCTGCGCATCGCAGTCGGCCGAACGGCCACGCCGCAGATGCAGGCCAAGGCCGCTCTTCGCACCGGGCTCTATGATATAACCGCCTTCTGCGAAGGAACCGCAGTGGCCATGGGACGGCTGGTCGGAGACGGCGCTATGTACTGGTACATTCAGGACGTGGCTGTTCTTCCGGAATATCAGGGCAAGGGGATCGGAAAGAGCATTGTGGAGCGGCTGCTGCAGCATGTTTACAGCTGTACCCCGAACGGCACTTTTACCACGGTCGGCCTTATGGCCGCGCAGGGGAAAGAGGGATTTTATGAGAAGCTTGGATTTCAGGCCATGCCAGATGCGGGAAGCGGCGCCGGCATGACCAGATACATTGAAAAAAATTGGAGAAACAGTTCTTCAGACCTGTAAACAGGAGCCGGAATGCATGGGTCATGGACAGGCGACAGGAGATCTGCCCTCTTTCAATACCCATAATGCCTCGCCTGTGCCTGATAAAGCCTGGCGTATACGCCGTCCTGTGCCATCAGCTCCGCGTGGGTCCCCTGCTGGGCGATCCGTCCCTCGTCCAGCACCAGGATCCGGTCACAGAACTGGCAGCTGCTCATGCGGTGGGAGATGTAAATGGCAGTCTTTCCGTTTACCAGGCGGTCAAAATTTTCATAGACCTGCGCTTCGGCGATCGGATCCAGGGCGGAGGCGGGCTCATCCAGGATGACGAAGGGCGCGTTCTTATAGAGTGCCCTGGCGATGGCCAGCTTCTGCGCCTCTCCGCCGGACAGGGAAATCCCGTCCCCGTTTTCATGAAACAGCCTGCTGTCAAGCTGCCCCGGAAGCCGGCGGACGCGTTCGGCAAGCTCCACCTTTTCAAGCGCCTCCCAGACCCGTTCTTCCTCCCCGTCCTCTCCCGCGGCCACATTATCCTTTATGGAAAAAGCCAGCAGGCCGAAATCCTGAAATACCACGGAAAAGATCGAAGTATATTCCGCGTAATCGTACAGGCTGATATCCACGCCGTTTAACAGGATCCTTCCCTGTGTCGGCTCGTAAAGGCGGCAGAGCAGCTTGATCAGCGTGGTCTTCCCCGCGCCGTTTTGTCCCACCAGGGCCAGCTTCTCCCCCACACGGAATTTCAGGCTGATATCGTGCAGGACTTCCCGGTCCGTGTCCGGATAGGAAAAGCTCACATGCTCCAGCTCCAGCTCATATTCTCCGTCGTCCCGCTTCTCGATGGGAAGGGTGCCGTCATAGTGCATGTAGCCGCTGCCGATGAAGTCGGCAAAGGTCAGCACATAGGACAGGCTTCCGCTCATGGAGCTGTAGGTATACAGCATCCGGGAAAGGGAAGTGAAAAACATGTCGATGGCTCCGATATACAGAAGCACATCCCCCACGCTGATCACGCCGTACCATGCCTTTCCCACGATCAGCACATAGGCGCAGAGGGTTCCGATGCCGCTGATCAGATGGAAAAGGCCCTGCAGCAGGCTGATTTTTTTCCCATCCTCCCACAGTTCATCCTCAATCCTTCCGGTATCCGTGCATTTTTTCCACAGCAGCTTCTGCATATGGAAAATACGGATATCCATTGCCGATTCCAGCGCATGGACAAAGCCCGTGTAATACACGCGAAGCCCTTCCGCCTCTTCCGATTTTTTCATCATCTGTTCCGTCAGCTTTCCGGACCTCGCGCCGACCCGCCTTCCCGCGATCATCATGATCGCAGAAGCCAGGACCAGAAAGGGGATCCCCTGCCAGGAGGTAAAAAAGTTCCGGTTGTCATGATCCACGCCCGCGAACATGAAAAGGAGAAGGATCAGGGCGCTCAGCGTATACAGGCCCATTTCTATGACGTGGTAAATATGGAGAAAATATCTGCGGATGTCCGCCCGTTGGGACTGCCTGACACGCCGGATCCTGTCCAGCGTTTCCTTTTTCTCATATTCTTCATAGTCCATCCGGAACGCTTTGTCCGCCGTCCGCTGCCACACCGTATCCCTGCAGCTTTCCGATACCACTTCCAGCGCGTGCCAGCAGCCTTTTGTGGTCAGGCCGCAGACAAAAGTCAGCCCCAGCAGCCAGAGCAGCTGCCGGACGGCATATTCCAGCCTTCCGGTCAGCATTCCGTCCAGGATCCCCGCGTAGCAGACCATATGGACTACGGGCACGGCACAGGAGGCGGCAGGGCCGAACAGAAAAATGAGATAAATCTTCCTGTGCTCCACCTGCGCCATATTCAGGAACCGAAACACCTTTTTCAGAAAATCACAGAAATTCATCCGGGCTTCCTCCCTCCTGCCGTTCCTGTGCGGCATAATATTTTCTCTGCACCTCAAACAGCCTGCTGTATCCTCCGCCCAGGGCGAGAAGCTCCTCATGGGTCCCTTCCTCCCGCACCCTGCCGTCTTCCAGGAACAGGATCCTGTCACAGAACTGCGTGGAGGCCAGCCGGTGAGAAATAAAAAGTACGGTCCTTCCCTCCGTCAGCTTCCTGTACTGCTCGTAGACCCGGTTTTCAGCCAGCGCGTCCAGAGCCGCCGTAGGCTCATCCAGCAGGCACAGCCCGGCCCGTTTGTGAAGCAGACGGGCCAGGAGCAGCTTCTGTTCTTCTCCTCCCGACAGCAGGACGCCGCCCTCCTTCGCATCCTTTCCCAGGACGGTATGAATGCCTTCCGGGAAGGTGCGAACCCTGTCCCACAGCTCCACGCTTTTCAGAAGCCTCTCACATTCCTCCCCTTCCGTCCCGTCGTCCTCCCGGCACAGGATATTTTCACTGACAGAAGCGGACAGCAGCCGGGTCTTCTGGAACACCGCGGCCAGCTTTTCCCGGTAGGCTTCCAGATCCAGGCTTCTCAGATCCCTTCCATTGATCCGGATGCTTCCCTCATATCCGGAATAAAAGCCGCAGATCAGCTTCACAATGGTGGTTTTTCCGGCTCCGTTCAGCCCCACCAGGGCTAGCTTCTCCCCCGCGCGTATGACAAAACTGAGATGGGAGAGCACCGTCTCTCCGCTTCCCGGATAAGAAAAGGAAACATCCCGGAATTCGATTTCCAGCGCTTCTTCCGCGCCTTCCTGCCTTCCGTATCCCTTCCTTTCCGGAACCGGTTCTCCCTCGTTCTCCGGCCTGCGGTTCTCCTCTTCCATATACTTCCTGTAATCCGCCAGCCAGTTCTGGATCCGGATGATCTCCGGCAGACAGATGGAGAGCCTGTAAAAACGGTCCGTAAATTCCGTGGCGGAGCGCAGATACAGCACCGCAAGGGAAGCGTTCAGGCCCTGGCTGATCTGATAGATGAGATAGCCGTAGATCACCGCTTCCCGGATGAGCTGCAGAAGCTGTTCCACGATATTGTACAGAAAATAGCCCACGCCGATCCTGGAACGGATCCGGGTATACTGCCGGTTTGTCCTGCGGAACACCGCTTTCAGCCAGTCCTGCATCTGATAGAGCCGGATATCCTTTGCCGCCGAAACGTCGAACGCCTTATTCTGGATATATTCCTTCGTCACGTTCAGCCCCTTCAGTTTTTCCTTGGTTTTCTGCTCATAATCCGCGGCGATCTTATATCCCGTCAGCTGGATCAGGCAGATCCCGGTAAGGATCAGGATCAGGACCGGATTCAGGGACGCCACCACCCCGCCGAATACCAGCAGCTTCAGCGCGTTGACCAGGATCTCGGAAGTGGAATACCAGAATTCCTCCAGCCCGTCCAGGACCGCGAGCTGCGCCATCTTCCGCTCCTCCTGTATCCCGTTTTCCTCCAGCCTCTCATAGCTCAGTTCCAGCGATTTCTGTACCAGACCCATGGAAAAATGCTGCACGATGGCCTTGCGGACACGGAAAGAGGCCATCACGTTGTAAAACTCCAAGGCACTTTGGATAAGGACATAGCCCACAACCGCCATACCTATCGTAAGCAGCACATTTTCCAGCGCCAGATGCCGCTCTAGCAGGGATACCACCCAGGCGGAAAGCAGGGTGATCCCCGCCGCGGCCAGGACGTTCAGGCCGATATCCGCTCCCGTCAGCGCAAACAGCTTCCGGTCCGCCTTCCACCAGCGCGAAAGGAAATATGCGTAGTTACTGAAAATCCCGTACTTCTTCATCTCCCACCTCCTGTTATTCTCATTATAACAGAGATTTTTCGCCGGAAACAAAAAGTGCACGAACGGACAAATTCGTGCACAAACTGCCTCACAGGGGAAGAAGAACCTCTGTTGCGAAAACGCCAGGCTCATTTTTCCGGTTGAGATATCCTCCATATTTGGAAACCACCCGTTCGATCCGTTTCAGGCCGTGTCCGTGGTTTCCCGTTTTCTCAGAAGCTCCTTCTTTCACGTAGGCCTCCGGCGGTTTCCTTACCGTATCCGCCGTGGCGTTCATCACGCTGATATAAAGCTGCCCCTTCAGCACGCCGATATAAAGGCGGATGAACCGTCCCGCCGTATCGTCCACCTTCCCGCAGGCCTCCATGGCGTTGTCCAGCAGGTTCCCGATCACCACGCACAGGTCGATGTCGCTGACTGTCAGCTTCTCCGGCACCTCCACCCGCTGCTTCACCCGGATTTCCCGGCTGAGCGCCAGGGTCAGCTTGGCGTTCAGGATCGCGTCCAGATTTACGTTGCCGGATTCGACCATCGGCCGGATTTCATCCAGATCCGTTTCCAGCCGGTCCAGATATTCCCGCGCCTCGGCCAGCTTCTCCTCCGCCAGATAGGCCTTCAGCGTCTGCAGATGGCTGTGGTAGTCGTGCCGCCAGCCGCGCATCCTGGCATAGATGGAGCGGACCTCTTCCACATTCCGGCTTAAAAGCCGGCCCTGCCAGACAAGCGTCCTTCGTTCCAGCAGATACCGGAAAAGCCAGACCAGTATGAATAACAGGAGCAGGATGCCCGCGGCTCCTGCTGCCAGCCAGATAATGAACATATCTTTTCTCCCCTCAAAATACGGCGTTTTCTGCAAAACTTCCTGTCAGCAAAAGGGATCCCGTTTTCTGTAATACCGCAGGAACGCCTCGTTTGCTTCCTGATAAGCGCTCCGGCTCAGCGGAAGCTCCATCCCCTCATCCAGAAAACAGCTTTTCCTCGTGAGCCTGCTTACGTGCATCAGATTTACGCAGAAGCTCCGGTGGATCCTCACAAAGGCTTCCGCCGGAAGCTCCGCCAGGACGGCGGAGAAAGACTGCTTCCATTCCAGCGTTTCTCCGGATGGCTGATGCAGCCTCACATAATGCCCCACCGCCTCCAGATACAGGATCCGCGAAAGCTCCATCCGCCGGTGCTCTCCCGCTACGGGAAGCACCAGCCAGGCCGGTTCCTCCCGTTTCCTTTCCTGAAGCAGATCCAGGACCGGAAAAAGCGTCTCCTTTGTCACCGGCTTCATCAGATACCGGACGGCATTCACCTCATAGCCCTGAAACACATACTCCCGAAGATTGGAAAGAAAGACGATGGCGATGTCCTTGTCCGCTCTTCGGATCCTTTTCGCCAGCTCCATGCCGTTCATCCTGCGGGCAGCATGGCCTTCCTCTGCTGCCGTCCCGCACTCCGTCTTCCGGCCGTCGGCCTTCTCCTCCGTCCTGTCATTCCCTGTCCGTACTTCCTGCCCCATATAGATATCCAAAATCAGCAGGTCATAAGGGAAGGGGCTGTTTCCGTACCCAGGACGCACAGACATATCTGATACAGACATATCATGCGTGAACAAAAATTCTTCCGCACTCCCGAAGCAGGCAAGCGTATAACCAATGCCCTTCTCTACCCGATATGCTTCAAGCACCATTTTCAGGTACCAGGCCTGTTCTTCTTCGTCCTCCAGACAGGCGATCCGAAGTTCTTTCTTCATATGCCGTTTTCCTTCG
The DNA here is from genome assembly GCA_019120525.1 of Candidatus Eisenbergiella stercorigallinarum. Classification (GTDB taxonomy): domain Bacteria; phylum Bacillota; class Clostridia; order Lachnospirales; family Lachnospiraceae; genus Eisenbergiella; species Eisenbergiella stercorigallinarum. The sequence continues at coordinate 8,262 of DWUW01000243.1, forward strand.
CCTTCAGCTGCAGCTGCAGCGTCATTCCCAGCGCCGCCGCGATCCGCACCATCAGTTCCAGAGACGGATTATAGCTGCCGCTTTCAAATCTTGTGATATTGCTCCTTGGGATTCCCGTTCTCCGGGCAAGTTCCGCCTGCGTGATGCCCTGCGTTTTCCTGCACTGCACATACTGCTCTATGACGGACTGCCTGGCGCTTTTCTGCTCCACCTCTATGAAGATCCTCTGCCCGTCCGCCATATAAATGTACTCCA
>DWUW01000244.1 GCA_019120525.1 Candidatus Eisenbergiella stercorigallinarum
AAGCAAGATTCAGTCCTGTATTACCGATGTTGTTTTAAGAGAGCGAAACAGACCGGTCAACGGGTAAAGGGGGTTGCATAAATGGGATATCTGATCGAGTACAAAGAGAAAACCAGCCCTCTGTATTTTGAGAAGCCGGGGGACAATTTCACCGAAGAACGTAAGGGATTAGTTTCCTTCGACGTACTGTCTCGAATGCTTACATCATGGCGTTATCTGGTCTTTGCGGCCCGTCTGGTGGATATGGAGAGATGTGCAGAAGAAAACGGAGAACCGATTGAGATTCTTACGGAGGTAATGTGACATGGACAGAGAAGAAGTAAAGGATATCGTAGCGAAAATAACTATCGCTTTGGAGACTGCAAAGGCAACGCTCAGTATGGTCATGACGAATCAGGAGGACGAGCCTATCTCATGGGTGCTGTATGGCGTGAAGAAACAGCTTGAACCCATCGAGGAAGCCGCCAACCGTCTGGACGAGATGACGCTTGATGAAAAGGCGGTGGATGCATGAAGGAGTTTAGCCTTGAAGGTTCTCTCGCTGACATGGAATTAAGTGTCGAAAAGGCACGCTGTCTGGCTGAATGGCTTATTGAATTTTACGAGCTTGACCTTCCTGCTCCTGTACACGAGGCAGAGGCTCTTTCATTTGCTGCGAACCGGAAACATATTGGGGTGGGAGTGGAAATGATATTTGATTATCTTGGCCGGATCCGTGATGCATTATCTGCGCTTGGATTGCATTTACAGGAGGATGGGAAATGACCAGAGAAGATGTGATAAACAATGTTTTGGCCAATTATGGCGGATATGGAATCGACCGGAAAACAATCGAAAAACTGCTGGGCAGCGGACTGAAGGAAGGGCTTTCTTATCAGGCGATTTATACGGGAATCAAGCTGGCCTACGCGCAGGAATACGGAGAGCATGCGCTGTTTACCACGAAAGAGGTGGCCGAAGCCCTGGGCGTTTCTGAAGAAATGGTTATTCAGGAAATCGAGAAGGCAAAAGAGGAACTGCTGGAATCCGGCGAAAACCCTTCGGAGTATTTTCTGGAAGCAGACCCGGAAGAACGTCAGCGCTTCGTTCTTCCGCCCGGATACCTGAACAGTTAAGGGAGGGCAAAGATGGTACATACAACACCCATGGAGGCGGCCCGTCAGGGCTGTCTTCGCTGATGAAAGGCGAACGCGGGACGAAGGAGTTGTCCATCACGCCGGAAGATCTGTTGCAGTATGCCGTTGAACATGATATGCTCAATGTGGCGCAGATGCGGATGCAACTGGAGATGGACAAGAGAAGAGAATTACTTGAGAGACATCCTTATGCCGTGTGGCATAACGAAAAAGAGGATCGATGGTATACAGATGTTCCGGTTTTTGATTCAAAGACCGGAAAAAAACGGGTCAAGCGCAAAGACAGGCATGATCTTGATCTGGATATCATCGAGTACACGTTGCAGTTTGAGGAGGAAAAAAAGAACTGCGGTATCCGGAAATGTACCCTGCGCGAATTGTTCTTTGAATTCATGGACTATAAACGCGATGAGGTGGGTTCCGGCACGATCCGGCGGATGATGGCAGACTGGAAAAAATTCTATGAGCCGCATGAAGAGCTGGTTTCCAGACAATTCACTGATATCACAAGGATTGATGTTGACCGTTTTTTCAACGCCATTGTTGACGAACACAAATTGAAGAAAAAGGCTTTCTACAATGTGTGCGGAATTCTCAAGCAGGTATACCAATATGCCATTGACGCGGAATATACTGACAAAACGCCTTATCGGAACAGGGTAAGCCGGAAAAAATTCACGCCGGACAGAAAACCATCCAGCGAGACTCAGGTTTACAGCTCAAGTGAGCAGACGGCTTTCATCGAAGAGATGGAGCGGAGGCTTCGGAACAATCCTTCCAACACATCCTGTCTGGCAATCCTGCTGGATTTTGAGATCGGGACACGAAAAGGGGAAATACTGGCTCTTGCAGAAAGCGACATTGAAAACGGGCGGATCCATGTACACAGACAGCTTGTGGAAGAGTTTGATACTTCCGACCTGGACAATATTGTCAGCCTTGGATTCCGGGTGGTCGAATACACCAAATCAGAGGATGGGGACAGGTGGATCCCTCTGACAGGCAGGGCGATGGAGCTGATACAGCGAACACTGGAAGCCAATAAGAGATATGGATATGGCTGCAGGGATTTCCTCTTCGTCAAGAACGGAAGCATCCTGGCTCCCGATGCTTTGGATGCACAGGTAAAACGCGGATGCGAATATATCGGTATTCCGGTCAAAACGATGCACAAGATCCGGAAAACATATGCCTCCCACGTTTACCATGGCTGCCATAATATCAGTGCGGTAAAGGACGTTCTGGGACATGCGGATGAGACCACAACCCTTCGCCATTATATCTACGATACGGAGGACCATGAAGAGAGGGACCGGCTGATCCGGAAGGCGCTTGGAGACGGTGAGGGAGTCCGAGGGACCAAAAGGGACTTTGAGATCATACCGTTTCCGAGTAAAGAGAAAAGGCTGAAAACCCGATAAAATCAAGGTTTTCAGCCACACAAAACAATGCGGAAGATGGGACTTGAACCCACACGACATTGCTGCCACAAGATCCTTAGTCTTGCTCGTCTGCCAATTCCGACACTTCCGCATGCCTGCACGAACATTTCTTTCGTGCCGCGAATAGTATATTACCATTTTGAAACGCAGAAGTCAAGGTGAATTTGAAAAAACATTTTGAAAAAATTGCAGAAAAAATTTGAAGAAAGCCTTGACTTTCGGCCTGCAATCCGTTATAATACAATATGTCGCGCAGGAATGGCGGAATTGGCAGACGCGCACGGTTCAGGTCCGTGTGGTAGCAATACCATGAGAGTTCAAGTCTCTTTTCCTGCATCGAATTTGGCAGACTGAGGATCCGGTGAAGACCGGGTCCTCAGTTTTTTTCTGCGCAGAAAAAACGGAGAAAATCCTCTGCACGGATTCTCCCGCCTTTTCTTTCCGTGCCAATGCGCTGCCGGATGCAGGCTTTGAGCCGCCGGACGCAGACCTGCGCCCTGAGTTTGGGAAAGAGTCTTCTCGGACCCTCAGAAATGCAGCCTTCTCCTTACGGCGTTGCGCAGGCGTTTCCGGGACAGCGTCGTGATCAGGGCCGCCGCGATGATGGCGCAGGCGGTGAGGACGACAGCCGACCAGGTGAGAAGCGGCGGGTCGGAAAGAAAACGGCGGATCAGAAGCTCAATGCCGACGCACAGCACGGCGATCTCCACGAAAATGTACAGCGCCACGGCGAGAAAGGAAGAGGAAACGCGGCGGTACAGAAGGGCGGTCAGCATGGCAAGGAGCGTTACCAGCGCCGTGATGGGAAGGGCGAGGGCGAAAAACCATTCCGCGGTAGGCGTGTTGAAGGTGATCAGATATTCATACAGGCTGACCGCAAGGCCGTCCAGAAGCAGAGAGAAGTAAACGGGCAGCCGGGTATACATGAAAATGGGGATGGCCGCCACCCACAGGATGACGCAGGCTCCGATGATATAGAGCGACCAGGCGGTGGAGTTGAAAACCAGCAGGTTCAGAAGGCCGCAGGAAAGGGAGGCGGCGATCAGGGTCAGGGAGTAAAGAAGGATCACGTCTCTGTTTTTGACAGGCTCCACCTGCCCCCGTTCCTTCGGAAAGGGCGGGACGGATGCTCTGTGAGTAACCTCATTGGGATTGATGACCGGCGTGTTGCACAAGGGGCAGCGGTCCAGGGAATCATCCAGCTTTACGCCGCAGTTGACACAATATGACATAATTTCCTCCATGGGGAGCGCTCCGGGAGCGGCTCCGTAACGTTCTGATCTATTCTTCCTGAAAGCTCCGGTTGCTTTCAATCTTCACCTGTATCCCGTCCTCCACGAGCTTTCGGAAAAACAGGCGTTCCACATCCGCTTCAACGATGCAGCTGGCAAAATTGACGGTAAGGGTATCCTCAAAGCTTACGATGGCGCAGTTGGTGCGAGAGGAAAAGGGCTGGCCCATGTAGATATCGAAGCGTTCGATATGGGGCTTCATGTCCTCCGGAACCTTCAGCGCGCCCATGTTGGTCAGCCCTGCGGAGGAATTTTTATCCTGGACACGGCGGTAGAAGGTGCGTACCACGATATCCTTCAGGAACAGGGGGACCACGCGGATGAAGGGATTGCGCCTGGTGGCAGCATTGGTGGTAATATCGCCGCGCAGGAATTTTTCATTGATATAATAACGCATAAAATTGCGCACCTGCGCAACGATCTCTTCAAAGGTATAGTCCCCAAGCCTGGGATCGATGGACGGATAGACCATGGTGATAAAGTTGCGCAGCGTCCGCGAAGGGAAAAAACGTCTCAGGTTCACGGGCAGGGCGATCCGCACCGGGTACAGGCGAAGGTGGTGTTCCTGAAGCTGTCTGGCAAGAAGCGCGTACAGCAGGACGGAATTGAGATATTCCGTGATGGTCGCCCCGTACTTTTTGGCGGCGGCGTTCACCTGGGAAACGGACAGGATGCCGTCGATGATGTTGAGGGTATGGAAGGGCTCCGGCGTGCCGCGCACCCGATAGGTTTTTTCTGCCGGCCTGGGAGGGCACACCCGGGCGTTGGCATAACGCATGTAGGCATCCTCCAGCTCCTCCGGATCCGGCTTCTCATTCACATCCAGCACAAAATACCCGTTCGAGATCTGATTGCCGAGCAGCCGCAGATAGACCGCGGTGATGGTCTGAAGCACGCACATGCCGCCGGTTCCGTCCCCCAGACAGTGGTGGCATTCCAGCGAGATCCTGCGGCCATAATAGTAGACGCGCAGCAGATAGCGGTTCCCGGCTTTAAAATACATGGGCATGCAGGGATTGGCGATATCCGGCTCCACAAAAGGGCCGGGGCGGCTGTTCGGCTCCAGATAGCGCCAGAAGAGCCCCTTATGGATTGCCACCCGGTAGGTGGGGAAACGCTTCAGCGCAATATCAACCGCCTTCTGCAGAACGTCCGGGCGTATGGGCTCCTTTAAAAGGACGGAAAGCCGGTAGACGGAGGAAAAGTTCCTTCGCTGCAGGGTGGGATAGACGGTGGCGGACAGGTCCAGCAGGTACCAGTCCCTCTGCCCGCCCGGAGCTACGCCGCCTTTTCCGGTTTTTTTATGAAAAATGGTCTGAAATGCCATGGGTCTTCCTTTCCGGTCTGTCAGAACCGCTTTTTTTCATTATAAGGGTTTGCCGGGAGAGGCGCAAGTATCCATTGCCGCGGAGCCGGATGAGGCATAAAACCCCAAAGACCGGGAAAGCCGCTCTTTACGCAGGAGCCGTTCTGTGATAGGATTGGGGAAATTGAAAAAACGCCTGACGGCGTATGGGCTTTGACAGGGAGGTATAGGGACGGCAGGATGGAAATCGCATTCGCGATTTCCATCCGCCCCGTCGCTATGATCCAGAATGGAGATTGAGATGGCGATTTTCCGGAAAGCGGGCGCGGAAGCGAAGCAGGCCCGCGCGCAGGAGCAGAATCAGAATCTGATGAAGCTGATCCGAAGGGTTCACAGCGTGGTGGAGCACGAGGATATTCAGAAGCACAGACATTCGCAGGATTATTTCGGAGCGCTTCTGGGAAACAGCAGAGAGATGGATATCACATCGGAGGAGGTGGACGGGATGCACTGCGAATGGGTGCGCGTCCGCCGTCCGCATACGAAGAAAAAGGTGATCCTTTACTGCCATGGCGGCGGCTATTCCACGGGAAGCTGCATCTATGCCAGGACGCTGACGACGAAGCTTGCGTCCGCCGCCTCCATGGACGTGTTCTGCTTTGACTACAGGCTCGCGCCGGAGCATCCCTATCCGGCGGCGATTCTGGATGCAAAAAAGGCGTGGGATCATCTGATGCTCCAGGGCTTCGGCGCGGCGGATGTGATCGTCGCCGGGGATTCCGCCGGCGGCAATCTGGCCCTTGCGCTGACGCTTTCTCTGAAGGAGGAAGGACGCCTGCTGCCGGGCGGCCTGGTGCTCCTGTCTCCCTGGACGGACCTGACGGCCTCCGGCAACAGCCATGAGAGCCGGGCGGAGCTGGACCCTGTCCTGAATGAGGATTACCTGCGGGAGATGACGGAAAACTATGCGAAGGACGCGGACCGTCAGGATCCGCATGTGTCCCCGCTTTTCGCGGATTTTTCAGGCTTTCCCCCTGCCTGTATCCAGGTTGGGGACAACGAGGTGCTGTTAAGCGATTCCCTCCGCCTTCAGAAAAACCTGACGCAGGCAGGCGTGGCCGCGCGCCTGGAGGTGTTCGAGGGCATGTGGCATGTGTTCCAGATGTCGCCGTTCAAGACGGCTTCGGAGGCCATGGACAGGTGCGCGGAATTTATCCTGCAGCTGCAGGGATAGGCGGGGGAATCCTCCCCGGCCGCCCCGCAGCCCTATTCATGCAGCTCCAGGGGCAGACCGTCCGGATCCTTGAAAAAGGTCATCCGCTTCTGTGTGTATTCATCCACACGGACCGGCTCCGTCTCAATGCCGAGGCTGTTCAGCCAGGAAACGGCCTCATCCATATCTTCAACCCGGAAGGCCAGGTGGCGCAGGCCGCAGGCCTCCGGATAGCTGGGCCTTTCGGGACTTCCCGGAATGCCGAAAAGCTCAAGCTCACAGTCTCCCAGCTTCAGATCCAGCTTATGATCCCCTCTTTTTTCCCGGTAATTCTCCCGGATGATCTCAAATCCCAGCAGATCCACATAGAAATGCCGGGAACGTTCGTAGTCCGACGCGATGATCGCGACGTGATGAATGGCGTCAAGCTTCATGGGGCCCTCCCGTCCAGCCGCTGTCTGCGGCAATGAAATCAGATGGATATTATCATTTACAGTATAGCATCCTTCCGTAAGGAGCACAACCGGAGGAGCGCGGTTCTGAAATGGTTTCATGAAAACGGATTTAAGAAAATCTTTCGTTTTTCCTCAGCGTTTTTTCGCTGATTCTTTCAGGCTTCTTCCTTGCGGAATGGACGAAGCCGGGATATAGTAAAACTGTAAATACGGCTGCCGGCCAGATCGGAAACGGCCGGGCATCCGGACGGGAGGTATGGAATGAACAGGACGGAATTCATGGAGCGGCTCGAAGAGCTTCTTTCGGATGTCCCGCAGGAGGAAAGAAGGGACGCGCTTCGATACTATAATGATTATCTGGACGATGCGGGAGCGGAGAACGAAAACGCCGCGCTGGCGGCTTTGGTGTCCCCTGAAAATGTGGCGGACAGCATCCGGGCAGGCCTTCAGGAGGAAGAGGCTTCCGGGTCAGGGAGAAATGCCGTCGGGAGGCCTGTTTCCGGGCAAGAGCGAAATGCCGTCGGGAGGCCTGTTTCCGGGCAAGGGCGAAATGCCGCCGGGAGGCAGGCAACCGGGCCGGAGAGGCCCGGCAGGAAAGGGGAAGCCGGCAGGATCATCCTGACCGTCCTTGCCTGTATTTTCCTGCTTCCGGTCCTGATCCCGCTTGGCCTGGGCGCGGTTATCCTTGCCTTTTCTTTCCTGGTCTGCGCGGCTGTTTTCTTCGCTTCCATGATACTCTCCGGGATTGTTGTTCTGGTGATCGGCGTGGCCCTGAGCCTTTTTGCGCTTGTCAATCTTGCCGCGTTCCCGTCTTCGGCAGTGTGTATTCTCGGAGGAGGGATGGTCTGCGTGGGGATCGGGCTTCTTTTGACGCTTTTCATGTGCTGGCTTGCGGGAAAGACCATCCCTGCCATGTGCAGGGGGTTTGTCAGCCTGTGCAGCCTGCCGTTTCATCGGAATAAGGGAGGGCGGCAGGAAGAGCGGCCTTTGTCCTGAAATAGAAATCGTTGTTCTTTCGTGGATTTTTTAATACCGCCTGCGGCGGAAAAGGAGGGAATTATGAATCAATGGATCAAAGGGATTCTGATCGCGTCGCTGGCGCTGATCATGCTTGGGGGGATCCTGGCGGCGGTCGGCGTGATGAGCGGCGGGCATGCCAGCCTGAATGCGCTGGCCGCGGGAGGGCTGCTTCCGGTGTCGGCTGCGGAAACGGATTCCGGAATCGCGTTTGACAACCGTTATCAGGTATGGACCAGCGATTTTGAGGAAACGCTGGAAGGCCTCCCGGAAGACGGGACAGGAAGGCTGGAAGTGGAGATCGGAAGCGTTTCCCTGCATGTTCTGGAATCAGAAGAAAAAACAGCCCGGATCCAGGGAACAGGAGTCCGTAAGGCGCAGGCTTATGTGGAGGACGGAACGCTTTATGTGCGGGCGGAAAGCGGGAAAAAACAGGTGAAATGGCTTTTCGGAGGCGGAAGGAGAAGTACGGAAACGGAAGGGGAGATCACCCTGTACCTGCCGGAGGGCTTTTCGGCAGAAAACGCCAGCCTGAATATGGGGGCCGGGGAGCTGGTCATGGATGCGCTGCGGACGGACCGGCTGTACTGCAATGTCGGCATGGGAAGCCTGGAGATGAGAAAGCTGCGGGCACAGGATGCCGAGGTATCCCTGGGTATGGGGGAAGTCGGGCTGTATGACGCTGAGGTTTCGGATATGACGGCGGATATCGGTATGGGTTCCATGTATATGGAAGGCGCTGTCTCGCAAGATTTGACGGCTTCCTGCGGGATGGGGAGCCTGGTCATGGAGCTTGCCGGAAGCGAAGGGGACTATAATTATGACGTTGCCGCCTCCATGGGAAGCGTCCGGGTCGGAGAACGGGAATGCGCCGGGATGAGCGCGCACTGGGCTTCAGACGGCAAAGCGGTTGGGAATTTTGACTTGGACGTATCCATGGGAAGCGTGGAAATCTACTTTACAAATCCGTGAGGATAAGGGATAATGAAATAGGAAAGGGCATGGGCCCGGAAAGAGGTTATATATGGAATATCAGGACAACAATCAGAACGGCGCGCAGCAGGGTGGCGCTTATCAGGACAGCGGCCGGGACTGGCAGCAGGGCAGCGCATACCAGGATAACAGGGAGAGTTGGAATAACAGCCAGAACTGGAATGACGGCCGGAACTGGAACAACAGTCAGGACTGGGGGAATGGGAACGGTTCAGGAAGGCGTCTGGCCAGATCCGCGTCAAACCGGATGATCTGCGGCGTGTGCGCGGGAATCGCGGAATATTTCAACTGGGATCCTACCATTGTCCGGTTGGTATGGGTCGGCGCGAGCATTCTGTTAGGGGCGGGCTTTATGGGACTGATCGCCTATTTCATTGCCGCTGTGATCATGCCGGAAAGATAGGAAGGGAGGAACGGTACATGTGGGAGAAGATCAGGCCGGAAGAGCTTCATGAGAATCCGTTTTCGCTGATCGGCGAGGATTGGATGCTTGTAGCGGCGGCGGATGGCCAGAGGGTGAATGCCATGACTGCCAGCTGGGGCGGCATGGGTATTCTCTGGGGAAAGAAGGTCGCGTTTCTCTTTGTGCGGCCGCAGCGTTACACAAAGGAGCTGATTGATAAGAGCGATAAGCTTTCCCTGAGCTTTTTTGATGAGAAGAAGAGGAAGATGCTGAACTATATGGGGACAGTTTCAGGCAGGGATGAGGATAAGATCGCAGCCTGCGGCCTGCATGTGGAAATGGTCAACAGCGCTCCCGTCTTTCAGGAAAGCCGTATGGTGCTTATCTGCCGCAAGCTGTACGCGCAGCCCATGGAAGAGGGATGCTTTGTGGATCCGGAGCTGATCGGCAGGAATTATCCGGATCGGGATTACCATACGACGTATGTGGTGGAGATTGAGAAGATCCTCCTGCAGAGGCAGTGAAAGGAGGAAGCGGATGCGGCTTCTTTTTGGGGGAAGGACAGTAAAAAAGAAAGAACGCCGGCCTGCCGGAGCCAGTCTGCGGATTCAGAAATGGCTGTCGGGATGCAGGATCACATGGAAGGATGTCGGGATTACCCTTGGCATCCTTTTTGTTGCGACCATCGCCGCTTTTGTTTATGACCGGCTTACAGCGCAGACCATGAACGTGATCATGTTTTATACGCTTGCGATCCTTCTTGTTTCCCGGCTGACCCAGGGATATGTACCCGGGATCGGGGCGGCTTTCCTGAGCGTATTTGCCGTCAATTATCTGTTCACCTATCCTTATTGGAAGCTGAATTTTATGCTTGACGGATATCCGGTCACTTTTATTTGCATGATGGTGATATCCGTACTGACCAGTATGGCGGCTTCCCACATGAAAAAGCAGGCAAAAGAGCTGGCCGAGAGGGAAAAGCTTCTTGCCGAGGCGGAGAAGGAAAAAATGAGGGCCAATCTTCTGCGCGCCGTATCCCATGACCTGCGTACGCCTCTGACGGGGATCATCGGAGCCAGCAGCTCTTATCTGGAGAATGAGGACAGGCTTACCGGAGAAGAAAAAAGGGAAATGGTAAGGCACATCGGGGAGGACGCGGACTGGCTTCTGAATATGGTGGAAAATCTTCTGACTGTGACCAGGATCAGCGAAGGGCGCGCCAGCGTGAACAAGTCGATGGAGCCGGTGGAGGAAGTGATGAGCGAGGCGGTTTTCCGTTTGAAAAAACGGTTTCCTGACGCGAATGTCCGCGTAGTCCTGCCCGAGGAATTTATCATGATCCCAATGGATGCCGTGCTGATCGAACAGGTGATCATCAATCTGCTGGAAAATGCCGTATACCATGCGCAAAGCAATGAGCCGGTGGTATGCAGCGCGCAGGACGGCAAAGAGGGAGTGACCATTTTTGTGACAGACCAGGGTGTGGGGATCCCGGAGGACAAGCTGAGACACATTTTTGACGGAAGCGGGCAGACGGAAAACAGCGTCGCTGACGGGCATAAGGGTATGGGGATCGGCCTGTCCATCTGCAAAACGATCGTCACAGCGCACGGAGGAAGTATCGGCGCCCAAAACCACGGGCATGGAGCCCGGTTTTATTTTACCCTGCCCAAAGATATGGAATAAAAATGCAGAGGAAGAAATCAGCCTCCCTCGTCCTCGGCCATCCGGTAGCCTACGCCGATCTCGGTGAGGATGAAGCGGGGCTCCGCCGGATTTTTTTCCAGCTTCCGGCGGATGTTCGCCATATTAACGCGCAGGATGCGGTTGTTGTCGTCCGCGTAGGGGCCCCAGACGTGGGAGATGATGGCGTCGTAGGTCATCACACGGCCGGAGTTGACGGCGAGGAAGGAGACGATCTTGAATTCCACCTGGGTCAGATGGACGGGGATCTCATCCACGGTGATCAGGCGCTTCTCAAAATCAATGCGCAGGCCGCCCGCATGGTAGGCGCGGGAAGAGGAGGGGCCGGCGGCCATCTGCGCCCCGTGGCGCAGGGCAGTGCGGATGCGGGCCATCAGCTCCGGGGAGCCGAAGGGCTTGGTGATATAGTCGTCCGCGCCCAGATCCAGGGCGGTGACTTTCTCCTTTTCCTGGGTGCGGGCGGAAATGACGACGATGGGGATGGCGCTGTAGGCGCGGATCTGGCGGATCACATCCATGCCGTCCAGGTCGGGAAGCCCCAGATCCAGCAGGATGATCTCCGGGCACTGGGAGGCGGTGAGGGAAACGCCCTCCCGGCCAAGGCCCGTTGTGATGGTCCGATAGCCCTGGGCCTTCAGCGTGGTCGCGATGAAGTCGCAGATATTTTTTTCATCTTCAATGATCAGTACGGTTATCTTATTCTGCATGCGTGTCTCCGTATTCATCCTCCTGCTGCGGCAGCGCCATGGTGCGCACATTGACTCCGTTCACTTCGATACGGTCGTTGACGGTGATCACCAGGCATTCCTTTCCATCGATGATCCTGGTCTCGATCAGGTCGGTCCGCTCCGGGTTCACCTTGATAACGATATCTGGCGTTTCGATGCTGAAGCTGCGGCCTCCAGCGATGTTGGACGCGAGAAGGGCGGTATCCTCTCCGGCGGCCGCATCGTAGGCTTCGTCGAAGGTTTCCAGCTTTTCCTCCGGCACGCCGCTCAGCTCAAAGAGCCGCTTCACGTCCGGGCGGGTGAGCACCAGAGGATCGGGGGAATCTTTGGTTTCCTCCACCAGCTCCGTGAGCTGTTCATGGATATTTCTTACCATTTCATAGTCCGCGTCCTCCCCCAGGGTGTCGGCGATCAGGGTGTTGAAGGATTCCTTCTGGCTCTTCGCGGTGAGGGGAAGGGGGCAGCCGAACATGCTCTGCATGAAATCCGGCTGCAGCTCCTCGGCCTGTTTGGAAAAATAGAGCATGCCGTGGATATCGCTGCTTCTGTCGTTGAAGGCGGGGAAGAGGAAGCCCTTTACCGGCGGCTCCACCACCCAGTCCCGGATGCGGTTCTCGATCTGGTTATGCTCCGTGTTGTAGAAAAGGCCGGGCTTTGACAGCTTGACGGGGCAGAGGCTGCACAGCAGGTACTCATAGACCTCGTCGGAGGCGTCGAACATTTCGGAGCCGTCCGTGGATTTCCCGGGAATGTCATAGGCCACATGGATCAGGATGATATAATAGTTTTCCGGAAAATAATAGTTTTCAATGATCTTATTGTAAAATTCCTCCAGCAGCGCATCGTCCTGCAGGCGGCTGTCCCGGAGCTTTAAGAGAAACTCCTGCGGACCGCCCGGATTCTCCGCGTCCAGGGGGAATTCCAGGTTCAGCAGGTTCTTTCCCAGGGTTCCGGAAAGGGTCTGCTTGAAAATATTGAAGTACTTGAAGGTTTCCTCCTCGGGAAGGGAGAGAAAGGCTTCCTTCAAGGTGGTTTTGATATTTTTTTCTCCGTCCACATAGCAGCCGCAGATGCGGGAGATGGAGCATTTTTCATGGGTATACTGTTTTCTGATCTCCAGGATCTCTTTTTTATTCATGTCTGTTTTTCCTTTTCGTCAGTTTTGATCTTCCCCGCAGGAGGGGGAGGCAGGGGGCTCGCCGCAGGCGTTTTCTCCGGTCAGCAGGCCGAGAAAGTTTTCAAAGCACACGCCGTCCTGCTCCGGGATGCCGAGCCGGATGGATTCGCTGATGCAGACGCGGACGAAGGCGGCGGCTTTTTCCACGGATCGGCTGAAGGGAACGCCGTTTACCGCGTCCGCGGCGATGATGGAGGCGAAAATATCCCCGGTGCCGTGCCAGGAGTGACCCGCTGAATGGGTCCGGTTGACCCTGGTGCTCAGCCCCTCCGAGCGTTCGGAGATGAAATTGATATAGTCCTCCGCTTCCCGGAGCCCTGTGATCACCACCTTGTCCGGGCCCATGGCATGAAGCTGCCTGGCGAGCAGACAGAGCTCCTCCCTGCTCCAGCCGCTTTCCCGGAAGGGCGTGCCTGTCAGCAGACAGGCCTCCGTGATGTTCGGGGTGATGATGGCCGCGCGGGAAAGAAGGGCCTTCATGCCTTCGCAGTGCTCCGCCGTCACGGTGCGGTAGGCTTTTCCGTGATCGCCCATCACCGGATCCAGGATGAAGGGAACGCCGGGCCAGTCCGCGAGGAATTCCCTTACGATATTGATCTGTCCGGCGCTTCCCAGAAAGCCGCAGTAGATCCCGTCGAAGCGAAAGCCCAGCTTCTTCCAGGCGGCAAGATAATCTCTCAGATACGGCGTGCAGTCATGCATGAAATGCACGGGAAAGCCGGTATGGTTGGAAAAAAGGGATGTGGGTACCGGACAGACCTGCACCCGCATGGCGCTGATGATGGGGATCGCCTCCGTGGCGGAGCAGCGTCCGAAGCCGGCGATATCGTTGATCATTGCGATTTTTTTCGGAATGCTTATGGGATTCATGGAAAGGATCCTTTCTATATCCTGGGGCAAAGCTGCCGCGGCGGGGCCGGTCTGCGGGGCAGCCGTCACATCAGCGGCGCCACCAGCCGCAGAAGCCGTCCGCCGATCCTGGTGAGCAGCTTTTCCCGCCGGCAGAGCTGCGGCGTGATCTCCACACAGCTTTTCAGCGTCTCCTGAAAATCCTGTTCCACCTGAAGCACCGCGTCCATATGGGAGAAAAAGGCGGCGCATTCAAAATGCAGGTAAAGGCTGCGGTAGTCCATGTTGATGGTGCCAACCACTGCCTTTTCATCGTCGCTGACAAAATTTTTGGCATGGACGAAGCCGGGCGTGAACTGGAAGATGCGTACGCCCGCCTCCAGAAGCTCGGGATAGAAGGTCTTCGCCACGGCGAAGGCATAGGGCTTGTCCGGAATGCCGGGCATGAGGATCCGTACGTCCACGCCGCGTCTGGCCGCATAGGTCAGCGCGGTCACCATCTCGTTGTCCAGGATCAGGTACGGCGTAGAGATGTGCACATAGCGTTTGGCGTTGTAGATGATGTCCATGTAAACGGATTCCCCCACATGGATGGAGTCCATGGGACTGTCCGCGTAGGGAATGACGAAGCCCTGTCCGTCCCGCGTTTCGGTCTCTCCGAAGCGGGAAAGCAGCTCTCCCAGCGGAAGCGGCTTCGGAAAGTAGGCGGAAAAATCCGAGTCCTTTTTCTTCGTATACAGGTTCCAGGACTGAAGGAACATGCAGGTAAAGCTTCTGGCCGCATCGCCTCTCAGGCGGACGGCGCTGTCCTTCCAGTAGCCGTAGCGAGGCTCCGCGTTGATGTAGGCGTCCTCCAGATTGACGCCGCCGGTAAAGGCGGTGTAACCGTCCACCACTGTGATCTTGCGGTGGTCCCGGTTGTTCTGCACCGTAGACAGGATGGGCCGGATCTGATTGAAGGCCCGGCAGCGGATGCCGTATTTTTCCAGCGTATCCGCGTAACGCCAGGGATTGCTGAAGGAGCAGGTCCCGTCATAGAGAAAACGCACCTCCACGCCGGAGGCGGCCTTTTCCTTCAGGATCTCCAGAATGGAGGACCACATTTTCCCGTCCAGAAAGGAGAAATATTCCATGAAAATGAAGGACTGCGCCCGGCGCAGCTCCTCCAGCAGGGGGCCGTACATGTCCTCGCCGCAGGAATAATACCGGACCTGCGTATTGTCATAGACCGGGAAATGGCAGTTTTCATAAAGATAATGCGCCAGATTGGCCGTCTCCGGACTGGTTTCCCGCAGCCGGGCGCGCACCGTTTCGTCCTGCCCGGAATAGTCCTTCATTTCCTCATCCAGATTCAGAAGCAGCCGGTTGATGATCTTCGGGGTGATCTGATATTCCAGAAAAATATAGAACAGCACGCCGAAGACGGGGAAAAGCAGGATGGGAAGCATCCAGGCAAGCTTATAGGCCGGATTCCCCTTCCGGTTGACGATCACGATGAAGGAAAACAGAGTGAGCAGCGTAATCCCCCAGTAGGTATAGGGAAGATACCGGCGCAGCCTGCCGAACAGGACGAGAAGGACCAGGAACTGGACGATGAGCAGCAGTACCACCACTGCGGTACGGCTGAACAGGAGCCGTTTGATCCCTTTTTTTCCGGTATTGATGAGATTGTCTGTCTGTACTGACATGCCGCACATCCTTTCTTCTGCCGTCCGCGGGGCCTGGCCCCGGCGGATCTTTGCTGTCTATGAATGATTATAGTGGAAAGAGCGGCGGTTGTCATCAGGATTTTCAGTTTCTCCCCTCATCCTTCCCGATCTTCCAGAAGAGCCCCGTCTTCTGGAGCGCGGGCCGCAGGGCCATGTAGACCGCGACGGAGACGATGGCGGAGAGGACGGCGTTGATGGAGGTGGAAGCGATGTTCCAGGCCAGGGTGATGTCCGCGGCGGGCTTGCCCAGGATGAGCAGCTTGTAGCAATAGCCGACCAGCGGATCCGCGACCATGTTGAAGGCCAGGCCGCCTGCGGAGGCGAGGATCGTCCACAGCAGGATCTTCTTTTTATCGGAAGTATGGGTGATATGGCCCATCCGGTGCGCGATCAGGCCGGTGATCAGGCCGATGCACAGCTTCAGGAGAAAGGTCTTGGGAGCGTAGACCACGTACACAGGATCGAACAGGTCGCCGATGGTCATGCCGATGGCTCCGCCCGCGCCGCCGTACAGCCCACCCATGATCAGCGCGCCCAGCACGCAGACCGCATTGCCCAGATGGATGGACGTGGCGTCTCCTCCGGGCAGACTGATCTTGATCTGCAGGAAGGTGAAGACCACATAGGAAAGGGCGGCGAACACGCCCGTCATGACAAGCTTCTGAATTTTTTCATTTCTCATAATAATCTCCATTCCGGAGCGGCGCACGGGGCATGCCCTTTGGACAGACCGCATCGGGCGTCCGGCTCCTTTGTTTCGTAAAGCCTTTGGCTTCGTGAAGCCACGAGCTTCATGCATCCTATTATATGCAAAAGTGGCATGACTGAAAGTACCATTTTACATATTTTTGACCATGCCAGTTTAAAATTGACAGACGAAAGCCGGACTGATAAAATATTTAACCAGATAAGTAATGGGAGGTAAAAATGGACAGAAAGGAAAGCATGCGCCGGACGGTCGGCCTGATCGTAAAAACAGAGGTGCTGTTCCACCGGCTTCTGGAACGGCAGGTTTCCCATACGGGCGTATTCCCTTCGCAGCACAGGCTGCTGATGGAGCTGGACCGGAATCCGGCCTGCGCCCAGATGGAGCTGGCGGAAAAATTCGGGGTATCCGCCGCGGCGATCACGGTTTCGTTAAAGAAGCTGGAAAAGGGAGGCTATATCGAAAGAAAGGCGGACCGGGAGGACGGCCGGGTGAATCACGTGGAGATCACGCCGAAGGGAAAGGCAGTGGTGGGGCAGAGCCTGCGGCTTTTCGAGGAGGCGGACGGGCTGCTTTTCGCGGGCTTTGGCGATGATGAGGTGGAAGCGCTGGCCGCGCTGTTAAGCCGGGCGAAGGAGAACCTGGAACGGGAGGAAGCCCGGCAGAGGGAGCCGGACGGGGGAAAATGAGGGGTGTGGACGCTGAAGCGGCGGGCGTACTCCGGCAGAACTGAGTTTTGTGACGTTTGATTTTTGCGATGGCTTAATCATGGAGGAAAGAATGAAACGATACTGGAAATATGCGAGGCCCTATCTTTATGCGTCCATCCTCGGGCCGATCCTGATGATCACCGAGGTGGTGGGAGAGGTGGTGCTGCCTGCGCTGATGGCGCAGATCATCAATGTGGGCGCGGCAAACCGGGATGTGGCCTATATTCTGGAAATGGGGGGAGTGATGATCCTCACCGCCCTTGTGATGATGGGCGGCGGGATCGGCGGAGCCTGGTTCGCGGCCAAGGCGTCCATCAGCTTCGGCGCGGATCTGAGAAACGACTGCTTTAAGCAGGTGCAGAAGTTTTCCTTCCGCAACATCGACAGCTTTTCCACGGGCTCTCTCGTGACCCGGCTGACCAATGATATCACGCAGGTGCAGAACCTGATCATGATGGGACTTCGCATGATGCTGCGCGCGCCGGGCATGCTGATCGGGGCGATCATCATGGCGGCGGCCATGAACCCGGGGCTTGCGCGGATCTTTTTTGTGATCCTGCCGGTCATGGTGGTTACCATCGCGGCGATCATGCTCACCGCCTTCCCCAGATTCACCCTCATGCAGAAGAAGCTGGACCGGGTGAACTCCAACATTCAGGAGTGCCTGCAGAACGTGCGGGTGATCAAGTCCTTCGTGCGCGGGGATCATGAGGAAAAGCGCTTTCTGAAATCCAATGAAGAACTGATGGAATCCAGCCTGCGGGCCTTTAAAGTGGTCATCCTGCAGATGCCTCTGGTGGCCCTTTTCATGAATCTGACCACCCTGGCCGTGGTATGGCTGGGAGGACGGGAGGTGCTGATCGGCGACATGCCTGTTGGAAACCTGACGGCCTTTACCACCTATATCGTGCAGGTGCTCATGTCCCTGATGATGCTCGCCATGGTATTTCTGCAGAGCTCCCGCGCCATTGCCAGCGCGAGGCGGATCAACGAGGTGCTGGATACGCGGATCGATCTGACGGACGAGGCTGCGTCGCAGAAGGAAAAGCTGGTGGAAAAGGGAAGCATCGAGTTTAAGAACGTGTCCTTCCGGTATTATAAGGACAGCCGGGAAAAGGTGCTGGACGATGTCACGCTGCGCATCGAGCCCGGACAGACCGTGGGAATCATCGGCTCCACGGGCTGCGGAAAGACCACGCTGGTATCCATGATCCCCAGGCTGTACGATGCGGATGAGGGACAGATCCTGGTGGACGGTGTGGACGTGCGGGAGTATTCCCTGAAGCATCTCAGGGAGGGCGTCGGCATGGTGCTGCAGAAAAATGTGCTGTTTTCCGGCACGGTGGAGGACAACCTGCGCTGGGGGGATGAGAACGCCTCAGAGGAGCAGGTGCGCTCGGCTGCCCGGGCCGCGCAGGCGGACGCCTTTCTGAACAGCTTCCCGGAGGGATATCAGACCTTTCTGGGGCAGGGCGGCGTGAACGTTTCCGGCGGACAGAAGCAGCGCCTGTGCATCGCCAGGGCGCTTCTGAAAAAGCCGAAGATCCTGATCCTGGACGATTCCACCAGCGCGGTGGATACGGCGACGGAAACGAAGATCCGGGAGAGCTTTTCCACCACCTTAAAGGACACCACAAAGCTGATCATCGCCCAGCGGATCACCTCCGTCATGGAGGCGGACCGGATCGTCGTGATGGACGAGGGAAGGATCGTGGGGCAGGGCAGCCACCGGGAGCTGATGGAGAGCTGCTCCGCCTACCGGGAAATTTATGATTCGCAGATGGACAGGGAGGTGAGCGCGTCATGACGGAAGAAAGAAAAGAAGCCCTGATCCGGAAATATTCCTATGCCGCGAAGCAGGCGGAGGCCCAGGGCCGCGGGCCCGGCAGAGGACGGGGCCCGGGCGGACGGGAACGGGGCGGGAAGCCGAAGGACGCTTCAAAGACGGTGCGGCGGCTTTTTTCCTATATCGAGAAGGACAGGCTGCGGCTGGCGGTGGTGTTTTCCTGCGTCATCCTCACCACCCTTTCCTCCCTGGCAGGTTCTTATATGCTCCGCCCCATCATTAACAGCCTGACCTCGGCGGAGGGCAGCGCGGAAAAGCTGTTTTCCTCGCTCCTTCGGATGGCGGCCATCTATGCGGTGGGGATCGCCGCCCAGTATTTTCAGTCCAGGATCATGATTGGCATTTCCCAGGGGGCCATTTTCCGCCTGAGAAACGACCTGTTTTCCCGGATCCAGAAGCTGCCGGTGCGGTTTTACGATACCAACAACCACGGCGATATCATGAGCCGGTTCACCAACGACGTGGACGCGGTGGGAGAGATGCTGAACAACACGGTGGTGCAGATCATTTCCAGCTCCATCAATGTGGTCGGCACCTTCTGCCTGATGGTGTACACCAACGTGTGGCTGACCCTGATCACGGTGGCGACGGTACCGCTGATGATGTTCGCCGCGCGTGCCGTCACCATGCGCAGCCGCCGCTTTTATAAGGCGCAGCAGGCGGCTCTGGGAACGCTGAACGGCTACATCGAGGAAACGGTGACCGGCCAGAAGGTGGTCAAGGTTTTCTGCCATGAGGACATTGCCCAGGAGGAATTTTCCTGGCTGAACCAGGATCTGAAAAACAAGCAGATCAAAGCCCAGTTTTTCGGCGGCATCATGGGACCTGTCATGGGAAATCTGGGACAGGTGGGCTATTCCCTGACCGCCTGCATCGGCGGCCTGCTGTGCGTGCTGAGAGGCTTTGACATCGGGGGCCTTACCGTGTTTGTGAATTATTCCAGACAGTTCAGCCGCCCCATCAACGAGCTTTCCATGCAGATGAACACCATTTTTTCCGCCCTGGCGGGCGCGGAGCGGGTATTCGCCGTCATGGACGAAGCGCCGGAAGCGGAGGATGCGCCCGGCGCTGCGGGCCTTCCGCTCTGCAGGGGACGGGTGCGCCTGGAGCATGTGACCTTCGGTTACACCCCGGACAAGGTGGTGCTGAAGGATGTGAGCCTGTACGCGGAGCCGGGACAGAAGATCGCCTTTGTGGGCTCCACGGGGGCGGGAAAGACCACCATTACCAATCTGATCAACCGTTTTTACGATATTGATCAGGGAAGGATCACCGTGGACGACAGGGATATCCGCGACATCCGGCGGGACGATCTGCGCCGGAATATCGCCATGGTGCTGCAGGACACCCACCTTTTCACCGGAACGGTGCGGGAAAATATCCGCTACGGCAGGCTGGATGCCACGGATGAAGAGGTGGAGCAGGCGGCGAAGACGGCCAGCGCCCATTCCTTCATCATGCGGCTGGAAAAGGGGTATGATACCATGATCGAAGGGGACGGTGCGAACCTGAGCCAGGGCCAGAGACAGCTTCTCAACATTGCCCGGGCCGCCATCTCCAAAGCGCCCATCCTGATCCTGGACGAGGCTACCTCCTCCGTGGACACCCGGACGGAGAAGCACATCGAGGAGGGCATGGACCGGCTGATGGCTGAGCGCACCACGCTGGTGATCGCCCACCGTCTTTCCACGGTACGAAACGCCGACGCCATCCTGGTGCTGGAGCACGGGGAGATCATTGAGCGGGGCAATCACGAGCAGCTTCTGGCCCTGAAGGGAAGATATTACGAGCTGTATACGGGAAAGCGGGAGCTGGAGTGACGGACGCCAGGCTGCTTTATGGGAAATAAGAATGCGGAGGCTTCGGCCTCCGCCTGAGGAAAGGACTGTCTGAAAATGGAACAGCTGCATCAGGTCGCCGGCGGGCAGCCGGCAGGAAAAAAAGGATCCGGGGAGAAGAGTTTCGGAAGAAAAATGCGCACAGGATACCGCCTCAGAAAGGAAGACGCGCCTTTCGCGGTCTTTTTCTGCGCGGTCATGGCCTATTATGTCTGGCGGCTTTTTTGGATCCCGCCCTGGTATGACGAGCTTTATACCTATGAAAGCTTTATTGACAAGGGCGTGATCTATTCCATGATCCACTGGCCCCTGCCCAATAATCATGTGCTTTATTCTGCCCTTTCCGCCCTGGTGAATAAGCTGGGAAGTCCCTATCTGGGCCTGCGCGGCGTTTCCCTTCTCGCTTCGGCGGGAAGCCTGCTGCTTCTGTACCGCCTTCTGAAAAAGCAGCTTCCGCCCCTGGCTTCCGTGACGGGCTGCGCCCTTTTTGCCGCCATGTACAATGTGACCCAGCAGGCGGCGCAGGGAAGGGGCTACGCCCTGTCCGGCTTCTTTCTCATCGCTGCGGCGAATCTCCTCTATGAGATCTGCGTGCCTGAGGCGGCCGCTGAGAGGGGGCCTGCCCGGACGGATACGAACGTCAGGACGGATACAAACGTCAGGACGGGCCGGCTGCGCCGCATTCTGAAAAACCGCAGGTTTTGGCTGTACGCGGGTTTTGCCGCCTGCCTGACGGGCGGCCTGTACGCCATTCCCAGCAATCTGTACTGGGTGGTTTCCATCTGCCTTGCGGGCGGCCTGTTTTTGCTCCTGTGCCGGGAATACGGCAGGATTTTCCGCCTGATCGCCGCTTCCGCCTGCGCGGCCGCGGTGACCTTCGGCCTGTATACCATCATCTGGCTCGCCATCGGCTCCAATTTCCTGGTGAAGGAGGAGGGCGGCCCCTTTTACGGGATGAGCCATTTTCAGATGCTCTTTGCCGACCCGGCCGCGGCCTTTGTGCGGGGCCTGAACGCCATGCTGTCCGACCCCAACATCCAGAGCGTGGACAGGACGCAGTTTCTGGAAGGAATCGGAGGATATCTGCTTCGGGTGCTGAATCAGGTGTATCCGAACGGTGGATCTTTCCTGGCGGCAGGGATCCCCGTCTGCCTGCTGCTCCTTCTGTTCCTTACGGTTTCCGCCTTTCTGCACAAGCGGCGTTCCTTCGCTTTCCTCGGCCTGTACTGCCTGGTCCTGACGGTGATGGTTCCCGTGTTCCTGTTTGTCCAGTGCGTATTTCCCTATCTGCGTGTATTCACTTATATGGGAAGCGTGCTCGCCATGCTGTTCGTCCTGACTGTCTGGGAGCTTTTGCGCCGGTTCGGAAGCGGACTTTTTGCTGGCCGCGCCGCCGTTCTCACCGGCGCCGTATCCGCTGCCGCTGCCGTCTGCTTCATGGCGGCGGGCTTTGCTTCTGACGGCTACAACGCCGGCTATGACAGCAGGGACAACCACATCTACGCCGCCCTTTTTGCCCTGGATGAGACGCAGGTGGACACCATCCTGACCGGAGATGTGTACGCGAGCCAGAACGTGTATTTCCACATCACCCGCTGCCGGGGAAAGGAGCTTATCGTGGACGAGAACCAGCCGGACTACGTACTTCTGGATAAGGTTCAGACCGGCCCGGACGGCGTAGGCCTGGTCTGGCCCTACGAGCGGGATACGGCGGATTTCCCCTGGGAGTGGATCAACGGCCATATGGAAGTGGTGTTTGAGGACGATAGGTACATCGCCTACCAGGTGAAGGAAGGGGAATGAAGGGGCGGGGTATCAGTTCAGCCAGGTCTGCGCATTTACTGCGCAGACCGTACGAAAACGTATCGGCAGAAAGCATCCGGCCCATCGCGAAGCGATTGGAATGGCCGGATGCCGTAACAGTTCTGCCGAAGGCTGAACTGTTAC
>DWUW01000026.1 GCA_019120525.1 Candidatus Eisenbergiella stercorigallinarum
TCCCGGGAACGGAGGTGGACTATGCGCTTCAGGTATGCAACGCCGTGCTGGATGTCTGGAAGCCTGCGCCGGAAAAGAAAGCCATCATCAATATCCCCACCACGGTGCAGGTGGCCATGCCCCATGTGTTCGCCTGCCAGGTGGAATATCTGCATAAACATTTGAAATACCGGGACGCTGTAATCCTGAGCGTCCATCCTCACAATGATCGGGGCTGCGGCGTCAGCGACGCGGAATTCGGCGTGCTCGCCGGGGCGGACCGGGTGGAGGGGACGCTTTTCGGAAACGGGGAGCGGACCGGGAACGTGGACATCGTCACGCTGGCCTTAAACATGGTCTGCCATGGGGTGGATCCGGGACTGGATCTTTCCCATATCATGGAGATCCGGGAGGTCTATGAGCGGCTGACCCGCATGCGCGTATACGAGCGTTCCCCCTATGCGGGAGACCTGGTGTTCACCGCCTTTTCCGGTTCCCATCAGGACGCCATTTCCAAAGGGATGGCCTGGAGAAAGGAAGGAAAGAGCGGGAAGCGCTGGGAGGTTCCCTATCTTCCCATCGATCCGAAGGATGTGGGCAGGGAGTACGAGTCGGATGTGATCCGCATCAACAGCCAGTCCGGCAAGGGAGGCATCGCCTTTGTGCTGAAGGAAAACTTCGGGATCTCCCTGCCGGACGGCATGAAGGAGGAAGTGGGTTATCTGATGAAGGGCGTTTCAGACGGGCGGCACCGGGAGCTTTCCCCTTCGGATATTTATGATATTTTTGAGGAAACCTATATCGCGCCCCGTTCGGCGTTCGACATCCCGGAGTGCCATTTCCGCCAGACGGACGGGATCACGGCGAGCGTGACGATCGCCGGGAACGGCGGCAGGCGCGTGGTGGAGGCACAGGGAAACGGCCGGCTGGACGCGGTGAGCTGCGCGGTGAAGCTGTGCTTCGGCGTCAGCTATCAGCTCGCGGTGTATGAGGAGCACGCGGTCTCCCGCGGATCCTCTTCAAAGGCGGCGGCTTTCGTGGGCGTCCTGTATGAGGGAAGGATGTACTGGGGCGTGGGCATCGACGAGGATATCATCCGAAGCTCCATCTGCGCGCTGGTCTCTGCGGTAAACCGGATGCTCGCGGCGGAAGGGCTGACCGGAGAGCGGGAGGAGCGCCTGGTCCGGATCCTGCAGTATATCAGGGAAAACTACCGGGATGTGACGCTGGAAGGGACGGCGGAGTATTTTCACCTGTCCGGCCCTTACCTTTCCAAATATATCCGGAATAAATCCGGGATGACCTTCCAGGAGGCGGTTCGCGGCGTGCGGCTGAAAAAAGCGGCCTCCGCCCTGGTAAGGACCGGCCAGACGGTGGAAACGATCGCGGAGAGCGTGGGCTATGAAAGCGTGGAGCATTTCAGCCGCCTGTTTAAGAAAACCTATGGGATGACGCCGGTACAGTACCGGAACCGGAAGGAGAATACGAATCAGGATGTGCAGCAGATATCTGATCAGCGACGGCATGTTTGAGGCGCTGAAGGAAGGCTTGACAAAGCCTGCGAGTTAGTATATACTAACCGCGAAAAGGAAACGAAACGGAATTAATTATGATGAAGGAAGGAGCGGGCTCATGATGTCATTTCTGATAAATAACGCGGGAACGGTCCTGACAGCGGCGGCCCTTCTTCTGGCAGTATTTCTGGTCGCGGGGAAGATGGCCCGGGACCGGAAGGCGGGAAAAGGGTGCTGCGGCGGAAGCTGCGCATGCTGCAGCGGGAACCGCGCGGACAGCAGGAACCACACAGAGGGCGGACATATGCCGCGGCGGAGCGGGCAGAAACAGGAAGGCGTATGAGGAGGACAGGATGGATACAGGCAGAAGAAGGCAGAAGACAGAAAAAGCGGGAAGAAAGGAACGGATCCTGGCGGAACTGAAGCGCAACGGATTCCGGATCACTAGCCAGAGAAAGCTTCTGATCGACATCATCCTTTCCGATGAGTGTTCCTGCTGTAAGGAGATTTATTATCAGGCGGTCCGGCAGGATCCCTCCATCGGGATCGCCACGGTGTACCGGATGGTGAAGACGCTGGAGGATATCGGAGCGATCAGCCGGAAAAACATGTACCGGATCAGCTGCGATGCGGACTGCAGCTTCCGGGAAGGCTGTGTCCTGGTTCTGGACAATCAGGAGAGGGTAAGCCTGACCATGGAGGATTTCAGGGAGGCAGTCGGAGAAGTGCTTCGCCGCAAGGGCTACCTGGGGCAGGAAAAGGTGGAAACGGTCCTCTGGAATCCGGCTTATATGGAAGGCTAAGGATATGGCGGGCGGGAAGGGATCCGGCAGAATGGCGGCTGTCGGAAACTGTGCGGGCGCATGGCGGAAAATGTCATGGGCCCGTCTTTTTTTTATTGAAAACCGGGAACAGGGGTGAGATAATAAAATCTGATACCGGAAGCGGCATCAATGAAAAATTGGAAGAAAACGGAGGGGATCAGGTATTATGGTTGTAAAAAAAGTTATGATCCATACGGATCACACACAGGCAGAGCTCACTACCTATTTTCTGGACAATTCACCGGAGATGGGGATGGACCGGAAGAGGCCGGTCGTGCTGATCTGTCCGGGAGGGGGATATGAATTCCTCTCTGACAGAGAGGCGGAGCCGGTGGCGCTTCGCATGTGCGGCATGGGCTTTCACGCCTGTGTGCTGCGCTACAGCATTGCGCCGGAAACCTTCCCGACCGCGCTGTGGGAGCTGGCGGCGTCGGTAAGCTGGCTTCGGGAGCATGCACAGGAGTATCATTTTGATGAAAAGAAGATCGTAGTCTGCGGCTTTTCCGCGGGAGCCCATCTGGCAGGAAGCCTCGGCGTGTTCTGGAACCGGGAGTTCCTGTCGGAGCTGACCGGCTTACCGAAGGAACAGATGCGGCCGGACCGGCTGATCCTGAGCTATCCCGTCATCACCTCCGGGAAGTATGCGCATATGGGTTCCTTTGAGAATCTGCTGGGGAAGGACAGCGATGACGAACAGAAGCGGGAATTCGTATCCCTGGAAAAGCAGGTGACGGCGGACATGCCCCGCACCTTCCTCTGGCATACCTTTGCGGACGACGCGGTGCCGGTGGAGAATTCCCTGCTGCTTGCGCAGGCCATGCGGGAGGCAGGCGTGTCCTTTGAACTGCACATTTTCCCGGACGGCGTGCACGGGCTGAGCCTTGCGGACGCGGAGACGGATAATGGAACCGGCGTGCAGATCGTGCCGGAGTGCGCGGTATGGCCGTCCCTTGCGGCGGACTGGATCCGGCGCGGCTGACAGGCGCGGACAGAGGAATACGGATAATAATAGAAAGGGAGCAGGAAATGAGACAGGAAACGAAGGAAAAACTGAAGGCCCTGATGGACAGGGCCGTAGCGCATCATGAGCTGGCAGGCGGCTGCCTGCTGGTAAGACAGCATAACGAGGAGGTGTGCTGCCTGGAAGCGGGCATGGCAGATGTGGAATCGGGAAAGCCCATCCAGCGGAACCAGATCTACCGCCTGTATTCCATGAGTAAGCCCATTGCGGGGGCCGCGGCCATGAAGCTGATGGAGGACGGGCTTCTGGACCTGGCGCAGCCAGTGTCGGAGTATCTGCCGTCCTTCGAAAATCCCATGGTGGAGCAGGACGGCAGGCTGGTGTGCGCGGACCGGCCGGTGCAGGTGAGGGATCTTCTGAACATGACCTCCGGATTGGTGTATAACGGAGACGCGGGGCTTGCGGGAAAACATGCGGACGCCGTATTCGCGGAGCAGGAAAGACGGCTTGGGACGGACCATCCCATGACCACCATGGAACTTGCGTCCCGCCTGGGAGAAGGCCCTCTCGCATTTCATCCGGGAAGCTCCTGGAGATACGGGACGGGAGCGGATATCATCGGAGCGGTGGTGGAAGCGGCTTCTGGCATGCGGTTCGGCGCTTATCTGGAAAAGTATTTCTTCGGCCCGCTGGGCATGAAGGATACGGGGTTTTTCGTGCCGGAGGAAAAGAGGGACAGGCTTGTGACCGTCTATCAGGCGGACGGAAGGGGCGGGCTGATCCCTTACCTGGGAGACCATCTGGGGATCTTAAACGGGATGAATAAAAGCCCGGCCTTTGAGTCCGGCGGGGCAGGGCTGGTTTCCACGGCGGACGACTATGCCCGCTTCGCGCAGATGCTGTTAAACGGCGGAGAGCTGGACGGCGTGCGTGTGCTGCAGCCCCGGACGGTGGAATTCATGGCTTCCGGCAGATTGACGGAGACGCAGAGAGAGGCTTTTGAGCGGAATTTTTCCACGATGCCTGGTTTTGAGTATGGAAACCTGATGCGCGTGATGCGCGCGCCGGGACGTTCCGCTACGCTGAATAACGTGGGCGAGTATGGCTGGGACGGCTGGCTTGGCTGCTATTTTTCCAACGACCCGGAAGCGGACATGACCATCCTGTTCATGATGCAGAAAACGGATTCCGGGCTTACGCCGCTGGTGCGCAGGCTGCGCAATGTGATCATGAGCGAATGATGGGCGGCGGCAGCATGGGGGAGAGCCCCTGGAGGATCATTTTTTCCACCAGAGCCGCCATACGTACGGGCGGCTCCGGCTCCTCCCGGTTCAGCCAGGACTGGATCAGGCCGATGCAGCCGGAGGTGATGAAGGCGTAGTAGTAGTCAAAATCCTCGGCCGGAGGCGCGCTTTCTCCCGGCAGCCGCAGAAGGCGCAGGCGGACGATCTCCTTCATCCGGTTGACGAAGGCCAGGTCCCCGTGAGGCCCCAGCAGGGTGCGGGCGATGAGCCGGTTATGGTCCAGGAAGGTGAAGATGTCCGTAAGCACCTGACAGAGCGCCGCTTCCTTCTGCGGGGCAAAATTTTTATCCAGGATCTCATTGAATTCCTGAAAAACAGAATCCTCCACCTGGGCGAGCATGTCGTAAACATCCCGGTAATGCAGATAGAAGGTTCCCCGGTTGATATCCGCCAGGTCGGAAAGCTCCTTGACGGAGATATCCCTGATGTCTTTTTCCTGCATGAGGGTCATCAGCCCCTCCAGGAGCAGTTTTTTTGTTTTCCGGACGCGCCGGTCCATCCGCCCGCCTGTCTTTTCCGCCATGGCCGCCTCCTTGCCGGGACCGCCGTCCTTCGGGATAAGACGGCAGATTTGTGAAAAATCTATAAATTCTCAACACAATTCATGAAAGTGTCGATTAACAAACGTTGCCGGCCACAATGACCATTGTAATCCGACAGCAGCCCCATTATAATATACAACAGTTGGAAAATCAACAAATGTTAATTATCTGGAGGAAAAGCAGATGGAGCGTTACACGCAGTTTCTCCTGAGGCACAAAACGCTGGTCATCCTCTTTTTCACGGCGGCCGCCGCAGTCTGTGCCGTCCTGTCCGCGCTTGTGGGAGTGAATTATAAATTCGCGGATTACCTGCCGGAGGAAGCGGCTTCTACCAGGGCGCTTGAGGTGATGGAGGAAGAGTACGGACAGTCCGTTCCGAATATGAGGGTGCTTGTTTATGATGTGTCCATCCCCGAAGCGCTGGAATACAAGGAAAGGCTGGAGGCGGCGGAAGGCGTGAAGGAGGTCAGCTGGCTGGACGATGCCGTAAATATCTATGAACCGCTGGAGATGGCGCCGCAGAAAACCGTGGACGAATGGTATCAGGATGGGAACGCTTTGTTTTCCGTGACTGTGGACGAGAAACAGGAGGAAGCGGCCGTGGCCGCCGTCCGGGAGATCATCGGAGAGGAGAACTGCATGGCGGGCTCCGCCGTGGAGAGTGTGATCGCGGCATCCGATACGGCGAAAGACATAAAGAGGATCATGCTGCTTGTGGTGCCGGTCATCTTCCTGGTCCTGATCCTTACGACGAATTCCTGGTTTGAACCGGTACTGTTCATGATCACCATTGGCGTGGCGATCCTCCTTAATATGGGGACCAACCTGATCTTCGGAACGGTATCCTTTGTGACCAACGCCGCGGGACCTGTCCTGCAGCTGGCCGTATCCATGGATTATTCCATTTTTCTCCTGCACCGTTTTGAAGAGAACCGGAATCAGGGGATGAAGGCGGAAGCGGCCATGTGCGCGGCGGTGAAGCAGTCGGCGGGGAGCGTGCTTTCCAGCGGCCTGACTACTGTGACAGGATTCCTTGCCCTGGTGTTCATGGCCTTCCGGATCGGCCCGGACCTGGGCTGGGCGATGTCCAAGGCGATCCTGTTCAGCCTGGTCAGTGTGCTTGCTTTTCTTCCGGCGCTTGCCATTGCCGCCTACCGGGTGATAGACCGGACCAGGCATCGCCCCTTCGTTCCCGGCTTCGGCGGGTTCGCTTCTTTTGTGATGAAGGCGCGGATCCCCCTTCTGATCCTTCTGGTCCTTGCGGTTCCGGTTGGGTGGCTTGCCCAGCGGCAAAACAGCTTCTACTATGGCGGAAGCGAGGTTTATACTTCCGAAGCCACGCAGCTTGGCCGGGATACGGCGGCAATCCGGGAGCTGTATGGCTCGGCCTCGCCGGTCGTCCTGATGGTGCCGAAGGGGGAGCCGGAAAAGGAAGCGGCGATGAACGACGAGCTTCTGGAGCTGGATTACGTGACCAGCGTGATCTCCTACGCAGGCTCTGTGGGAAACGCAATCCCGGAGGATTTTGTCCCGTCAGATACGCTGTCCGCGCTGTATTCGGCCAATTACAGCCGGTTCGTGATCACCCTGGACGCGCAGGAACGGGAGCCCGGCTGGGATGAAAAGATCCATGCGGTCCGGAATATCGGAGAGAAATATTATGGAAACGAGATTCAATACGCGGGCGACCTGGTGAGTACGGAGGATCTGAAAACGACGGTCCTGCGGGATAACAGAAGGGTGAACCTGCTTGCGATTGCCTTTGTGGCCCTCATCCTGCTGGTGAATTTCCGTTCCCTTTCCCTCCCGCTGATCCTGACCCTGGTGATCGAATCTTCCATCTGGATCAATCTGGGCCTGCCTTATTTTGCGGGAAACAGCCTGTTTTACATAGGATATCTGATCATCAGCACCATCCAGCTGGGGGCGACCATTGATTACGCGATCCTGTTTACCGACCGCTATCTGGGTTTCCGGAAGGAAATGCCGAAACGGGACGCGGCCAGGCAGACCCTGAAGGCATGTACCCTGTCGATCCTGACCTCGGCCGCGATCCTTACGATTGCGGGGACCATCCTGGGACAGCTTTCCACCAACGGTGTTTTAAGCCAGTTGGGGACGCTGATCGGAAGGGGCGCGGTACTTTCCTTTGGTATGGTGATCTTCGTCCTGCCTTCTCTG
>DWUW01000027.1 GCA_019120525.1 Candidatus Eisenbergiella stercorigallinarum
GGCAGATTGCACAAATCCCTTTTCCGGCTGCTTCGGATCCACATAATGGCCGCAGAAATGCAGGATCGCCGCCAGCTCCGCGATCTGGCAGTGCCTGGCAGCCGGCACATGTTTTAAGAGCTCTTCCTTCACCGTTCCTGAAAAAGACATTTTTTCCCCATTCCGGAACGCCGGCGCGCTTTTCACTCCCGAAACGTCGGGCGCCGGCTCCCTCACTTTACGTCCCTGTGGCTGATGGTCAGCCCGTAGCTTCCCCGGTCCTTCAGCCTGGCATACAGCTCGTTGGCCAGCGTAACGCTGCGGTGCTTCCCGCCGGTACAGCCGATCCCCACAACAAGCTGGTACTTTCCTTCCTTAATATAATTCGGGATCAGGAAAAGGAGCATGTCCGTCAGCCGTTCCAGAAATTCTTTTGCCTCCGGGAATCCCATCACATAATCCTGCACTCCCTTATCGTTCCCGGTCATATACTTCAGCTCGTCAATATAAAACGGATTGGGCAGGAACCTCACGTCGAACACCAGATCCGCGTCCGCGGGTATCCCGTGCTTGAAGCCGAAGGAAACGATGCTGACCATGAGGTTATTATATTCGCCATTCTGTACAAAAATCCTGTCGATTTCTTCCTTCAGCTCACGGGTCAGAAGCTTGGACGTATCGATGATATAATCGGCACGTTTTTTCATGTCCGCAAGGATCTGCCTTTCCTTCCGGATCCCGTCCTCGATCCGGTTGTCCTGCGGCGTGCAGAGCGGATGCATACGGCGCGTTTCCTTATAACGCTTTACCAGAACGTCGTCCCCCGCGTCCATGAAGAGGATCTCAAAGACAAAACCGTTCTGCCTCATCCGGTCCAGGATCCTGATGGCGTCCCCGAAGGTCTGCTCCGCGCGCACGTCCAGGCCGAGCGCGGCCTTGGAAATCTCGTTATTCGGCATGGTCAGAAGCTCCATGAACTTCTCGATCAGCGGTACCGGCAGATTATCCACGCAGAAAAAGCCCGCATCCTCCAGAAATTTCATAGCGGTGCTTTTCCCGCTGCCGCTCATCCCCGTCACTACTACAAATCTCACACGAACTCCCTCCGTTGTCCCTGAAAACGTATCTTCTGTCCGCCGTTTTCCCGCTCCGGGCCGCTCTCTCAGAAGTCGCCCAGGAAAATGACCTCCGGTTCCAGGCTTACGCCGAACCTCTCTTTTACCTTCTCGGAGACCTCCCCGATCAGCTCCGCGATATCCGCCGCGGTCGCCGTCCCGTCATTGATGACGAAGCCGCAGTGCTTTTCCGATACCCTCGCGCCTCCGATCCGCGCTCCCCGCAGTCCCGCGTCCATGATCAGCTTTCCGGCAAAATATCCTTCCGGGCGTTTGAAGGTGCTTCCGGCGCTGGCGTATTCCAAAGGCTGCTTCTGCTTCCTCTTTGCCGCGAGGTCGTTCATCCGGGCAAGGATCTCCTCCCGGTCCCCCTCCGAAAGCTTCATCGTCACCTCCAGGACAGCGTAGGGCCTGTCCTTCAGGACACTCCTGCGGTAGGAGAATTCCATGGTATCATTGTCCAGCTCCATGAGGCTTCCGTCTTTCGCCATCACCACGACCGATTCCACCAGTTCTCCCAGCTCTCCTCCATAGGCGCCCGCGTTCATCCGCACGCCGCCGCCCACGCTTCCCGGGATCCCGGAAGCGAATTCCAGGCCGGAAAGGCTGTTTTCCATGGCCGTCTTCGCCGCCCTTGCCATAGAAACGGCTGCCCCGCAGGTCAGCCGGTTCCCTTCCGTCTTCACATGTTCAAATTCCCGGCCAAGCCGGATCACCACACCTCTGTAGCCTTTATCCCCTACCAGGAGATTGCTCCCGTTCCCCAGAAGGAAATACGGCCAGCCGGTCAGGTTCAGGTAACGGATCACCTTTCCCAGCTGCTCTCTGTCGTCCACTGTGACGAATACTTCCGCAGGGCCGCCCACCCGGAAGGTGGTATGTTCCGCCATCGGCTCCTGCTGCCTGATATTCTCCGCCGGTACCACGCCGGCCAGAAATTCCACTAAAGCTCTGCTCACTGCTGCTCCCATTCCTCATGACTTTTTAATATCCTATGCCGCCTCCGGCTTTCCTAATCAAGGACCATTTTGGCGGCTCCATAGATTCCGGCGTCATTCCCCAGCGTAGCAAGGGAAAACAGGGCGCCGCGGCTTCCGGAAAACGCGTTTGGCGTATAATACTTCTGAATATAATCCAGAAGGACAGGGCCCGCCTTCGATACGCCTCCGCCGATCACAAAGATCTCCGGGTTCACCACCGCCGCGATCCCGGCAAGCGCCTTTCCGAGGATCTCCCCGAAACGCTCCGCCACCTCCATCGCCAGTTCATCCCCGGCCTTTACCGCGTCAAACACCGCTTTGGCGGAAACGCTCTCGCACTCCCTCAGCACACTGGGCTTATCATCCATGGCCAGCCTGCGCTTTGCCAGGCGCACGACGCCCGTCGCGGAAGCATACTGCTCCAGGCAGCCGCAGTTTCCGCAGTTGCAGCGTTCCTGCTCGCCGTCCATCACATGGATATGCCCGATCTCGCCGCCGGCTCCGGTAGCTCCGGACAGGATCTTCCCATCCACGATGATTCCGCCGCCCACGCCGGTTCCCAGCGTCACCGCGACCGCATTGGAATAGCCCTGGCCGCCGCCCTTCCACATCTCTCCGAGCGCGGCCACGTTGGCGTCATTTCCCGCTTCCACGGGAAGGTTCAGAAGGCTCTGCAGCTCGTTCTTCAGGCTGAAGGTTCCCCAGCCCAGGTTCACGGCCACATAGACCGTTCCCTTCGCGTCCACGGGACCCGGCGCGCCGATCCCCACTCCTGTGATGTCTTCCCTGGAAACGCCCCGTTCCCTCATTTTATCCAGAATGCTTGCCGCAACATCAGGCAGGATATTCTTTCCGTCATCCTGCGTTCTCGTCGGGATCTCCCACTTCTCCAGGAGGTTTCCCTCTTCGTCAAAAAAGCCAAGCTTGACCGTCGTCCCTCCAACATCCACACCAAAACAGTATCTCATGCTTCCTCCTCGTCTTCCTCTCTTCTTCTCGCCAGGGAATTCTGCACGCGCGTATAGAGCTCCTGCGCCGCGTTGTATCCCATCTTCTTCTGGCGGTGGTTGACTGCCGCAGATTCGCAGATGATCGCCAGATTCCGTCCGGGACGGATCGGGATGCTGTGGCAGACTACCTTATTTCCCAGATACTCCGTATATTCCTCTTCCAGGCCCAGCCGGTCGTATTCCTTATCCTTGTTCCAGTCCTCCAGGCGGATCACCAGGTCGATGCTCTGGGTATCCTTGACGCTGGATACACCGAACAGCGTCT
Source organism: Candidatus Eisenbergiella stercorigallinarum (assembly GCA_019120525.1). Lineage (GTDB taxonomy): Bacteria > Bacillota > Clostridia > Lachnospirales > Lachnospiraceae > Eisenbergiella > Eisenbergiella stercorigallinarum. Next base: position 3,350 of record DWUW01000027.1, read on the forward strand.
TCACATCGATGATGCCGATGCCGCGAAGCTCAATGAAATGCTTGGTGATATCCGGCGCGGATCCGATCAGCGTATCGTCGCTGACCTTGCGGATCTCCACCACGTCGTCGGAAACCAGGCGGTGCCCCCTCTTGATCAGCTCCAGGGCCGCCTCCGACTTACCGATGCCGCTCTCGCCCGTGATCAGGACGCCCTCGCCGTATACGTCCACCAGCACGCCATGGACGGAAATGCACGGCGCCAGCCTGACGTTCAGCCAGCGGATGGCCTCAGCCATAAAGGCGGAGGTCGCTTTCTTGGTCATCAGGATGGGAACCTTCTTTTCAATGGCGATCTGACGGAAGAGCGGATCAGGCTGCAGCTCCCGGCAGTATACCAAACAGGGCATGGCATAGGAAAAAAACTGGTTATAGATCTCCAGCTTCCTTTCCTCAGGCATGGCTTCCATATAAGAGTATTCCACGAAGCCGATGATCTGCAGGCGCGTGGGCTCATGGTGTTCAAAATAGCCGGCAAGCTGCAGCGCCGGCCGGTTGATATCCGGCTGCGTGATCCGGATCCCCTTCACCTGGATCTCGGGAGTCAGGTTTTCCAGCTTCATCTTCTCTATCAGGTCGGTAAGATTAACGTGCGGCATAATTTTCCTTCCTTTCCTACTTTCTGTCTGTGGCAGCGTATCCCGGTCCGGGGAACGGCCGTCCGCCTTCCGGGCAGACACGGGCTATAATTATGATTATTTTAACACAGAACCATGAAAAAAAGAATAGATTTCTTCCGCTATATGCTCCGGGATCTCCGGTACCTGCGACAGCCTTTCCACATCCGCCTGACGGATCTCGTCAATAGAGCAAAAATCCCGCATCAGGGCCTTCCGTCTCGCCGGGCCCACGCCGGGAATGCCGTCCAGGACGGAACGGACCTGTTCCTTGCTTCTCAGGGAACGGTGGTATTCGATGGCGAACCGGTGGGCTTCGTCCTGGATCCTGGTGATCAGCTTAAAGCCCTCGCTCCTGGTATCGATCTCGATCTCCCGGTTCTGGTAGTACAGCCCTCTCGTCCTGTGGTTATCGTCCTTGACCATGCCGCAGACCGGGATGGAAAGCCCCAGCTCGGAAAGCACCTGCAGGGCCACGTTCACCTGGCCCTTTCCGCCATCCATCAGGAGCAGATCGGGGAAACGGGTGAAGCTGCCAAATTCCTTTTCCAGCTGCTTATCCTCCAGCTCCTTCGCTTCCTCCATGCCATGCCGGAAGCGTCTTGTCAGCACCTCCTTCATGCAGGCGTAATCGTCCGGCCCGGCCACGGTTTTGATCTTGAATTTCCGATAGTCGCTGCGCTTCGGTTTTCCCTTTTCATAGACCACCATGGAACCCACGTTTTCAAAACCGCTGATATTGGAGATATCGAAGGCCTCCATCCGGTTCGCCTCCGGAATGGACAGAAGCGCGCAGATCTCCTTCACCGCGCCGATGGTCCGGCCCTCCTCCCTCTTGATTCGCTCCCGGTCCTTGGAAAGAACCAGCTTCGCGTTGGTCGCCGCGAGCTCCACCAGCTTTTCCTTCGTTCCCTTTTTCGGTACGCGGATGTATACCCGGCTTCCTTTTCTGGCGGAAAGCCACTGCTCCAGCACGGGAATATCCTCGATCTCATGCTGCAGCATCAGCTCCCTTGGGATGAAAGGCGTGCCCGCGTAAAACTGCTTGACGAAATCCAGGAGCACCTGGGCCTGGGTGCAGTCCTGGGTCCGGGTCATGATGAAATGCTCCCTGCCGATCAGCTTTCCTCCCCGGACAAAGAAAACCTGCACCACGGCGTCGTCCTCATCCCTCGCCAGGGCGATGATATCCTTATCCTCCCCGTCGCTGTCCGTGATCTTCTGCTTCTGGGCTACCTGCTTCACGCTGTTGTACAGATCCCGGTATCGGATCGCTTCCTCAAAATCCAGCCTTTCCGAGGCCTCCTCCATCTTCCGCTGCAGGCTGTTCAGGATCGGATCGAAATTTCCGTTCAGGAAATCCAGCGCCTGCTCCACCTGCGCGCGGTATTCCTCCTTCGTCACATATTCCTGGCAGGGGGCCATACACTGGCCGATATGATAGTTCAGGCAGGGCCTCTCCAGGCCGATATCGCGGGGCAGCACCCGGCTGCAGGTCCGGAGCTTATACAGCCTGTTGATCAGCTCGATGGTGTCCTTCACCGCGAAGGCCGAGGTGAACGGCCCGAAATAACGGGACTTATCCTTTTTCATCTGCCTGGAAAACAGCACTCTCGGGAAATCCTCTCCCATGGTCACCTTGATATAAGGATAGGTCTTATCGTCCTTGAGCATGGTGTTGTACCTGGGGTTATGCTCCTTGATCAGGTTGTTTTCCAGGACCAGGGCCTCCAGCTCCGAATCCGTCACAATATACTCGAAACGGGCGATCTTCGTCACCATCTTCTCGATCTTGGGGCTCTTGTTCGTGCTCTCCCGGAAATAGGAGCGCACCCGGTTTCTCAGGCTGATCGCCTTTCCCACATAGATGATGGCGTCGTCCTGGTCGTGCATGATATAGACCCCCGGCTTTGCCGGAAGCTTTTTCAGTTCTTCCTCAATCTGAAACATTCTGCCTCCCTGTATTTTGTCTCCATAGACGAAAAGTGTGCGCCAAAGCGCACACTTTCTTTAATTCTGATCCGAAGGAGAAAACGGCACATTGGAAAATCTTCCTACCGGTCCCTGCGGGCGGTCCGGTCCGGCTCCGTCCGGGCCGTTTTCGTTCCAGCCGCTTCCGTCCTGTCCGCCGCCGTTTTGGCCGTTTCCATTCCAGCCGTTTTCGTTCCGGCCATTTTCGCCGTTATCCGGATCCTTCCCATCATCCTGCTTCCAGAAATCCCCATCCGGCTCCGGAATGCCGCTTCCGCTTTCGTTCCACCGGTTTTCCTCCGGCTGCGGGGCGGAGTGAAAATCGTTCCCTGCGGGAATGTCCTCCGGCTTTTCCTCTGGCTCCGGGATGCCCTTTTCCTTCCGGTAGATCTTCATGAACTCCTTGCCGGTGATGGTTTCCTTCTCGATCAGGTACGCCGCGATCTTATCCAGAATGGTACGGTTCTCACGCAGCAGCGTAAGCGCTTCGTCGTAGCATTCCTTTAAGATGCGCATCACCTCGGAATCCACCTCGGCCGCCGTCACATCCGAGCAGTTCATTACGGCCCGGCCCTCGAGGTACTGGCTCTCTATCGTCTGCAGCCCGATCAGGCCGAACTTCTTGCTCATGCCGTACTGGGTCACCATGGCCCTGGCGATGCCGGTGGCCTTTTCGATATCGTTGGAGGCTCCCGTGGTCACGGTATCGAATACGATCTCCTCCGCCGCGCGGCCGGCCAGCAGGCCCACCAGCATGGCGTGAAGCTCCGCCTCCGTATTCAGATATTTTTCCTCCTCCGGCACCTGCATCACGTAGCCCAGGGCGCCCATGGTCCTGGGAACGATGGTGATCTTCTGCACCGGCTCGGAATTCTTCTGCAGGGCGGATACCAGCGCGTGGCCCACCTCATGGTAGGAAACGATGCGCCGCTCCTCCTTGCTCATGATACGGTCCTTCTTTTCCTTGCCCACAAGCACCTGTTCCACGGCCTCGAACAGATCCTTCTGGCAGACATAATCCCTGCCCTGCTTGACCGCGTTGATGGCGGCCTCATTGATCATATTGGCGAGATCGGAGCCCACCGCCCCGCTGGTCGCGAGCGCGATGGCGTCCAGGTCCACCGTCTCATCCATCAGCACATCCTTGGAATGCACCTTCAGGATCTCCACACGGCCCCTCAGATCCGGCTTGTCCACGATGATCTGCCGGTCAAAACGGCCGGGACGAAGCAGCGCCTTGTCCAGGATCTCCGGGCGGTTGGTCGCGCCAAGGATCAGGATGCCGCGGGAGCTGTCAAAGCCGTCCATTTCGCTTAAGAGCTGGTTCAGCGTCTGTTCCCGCTCCTCGTTGCCGCCGCCGTACTTGGAATCCCGGCTGCGGCCGATGGCGTCGATCTCGTCGATGAAAATGATGCAGGGGGCGTTCTTCGTCGCCTCCTTAAACAGGTCGCGCACACGGGACGCGCCCACGCCCACATAAAGCTCGATAAAATCGGAGCCGGTCAGCGAAAAGAAGGGGACATGCGCCTCGCCGGCAACCGCCTTTGCCAGCAGGGTCTTACCGGTTCCGGGAGGCCCAACCAGCAGCGCGCCCTTGGGGAGCTTCGCGCCGATCTTGGAATACCTTCCCGGATTGTGCAGGAAATCCACCACTTCCTGCAGGGACTCCTTGGCCTCGTCCTCTCCCGCCACATCCTTGAAGGTGACGCCGGTCTCCCTCTGCACATAGACCTTGGCGTTGCTCTTTCCCACGCCCATTGGCCCGCCGCTTCCGGACATCTTGCGCATCAGGAAATTAAAGAGGATGATGATCGCCACAAAGGGAAGCACATAGGTCAGGAGGATCGACAGGATCAGCCCGGAGCTGTCCGGCACCTCCTCATAGATCTCCACGCCGTGCTCGATCAGGAACTGCGTCCTTGTATCGTCGTCCACCACTCCGGTATAATAGGTGATCTCCGGCTGCTGCAGGAACGGATTCTCCGCATTTTCCGTCTTCGGGATGATGGTGATCTGGGAATCCCCGATCTCCACACGCTCCACGCGCCCCTCTTCTACCATCTCCAGGAATTCATTATAGGAAATCTCCTGGCTGGAAACGCCGCTTAACATCCGCATGAAAAAGCTCATGCACAAAAGCGTCACCAGCGCGGCGATCAGGATCATCATCAGGTTCTGCCTTCTCGGCGGCTGTCCGCCCGGGCCCCCCGGTCCCTGCGGCCCGCCGCCCTGGCCGCCGTTGTTGTTGTAGCCGCCTCCGTTATAATTGTTCAGATTATTATTGTCCATTCGTAAAAACCTTTCTGTATTGCCGATTTTCCCGGCCGTCTGTCAGCCAGCGCCGGGCTCCCCGGGATTCGGGCTGCCGCGTCTGACTCCTACCTATTATATGGTTTCACCGTTTATAAATCAATATTTATTCTGTGAAAATATGATGCAAACTATAAAAGATTTGTGAAACGGCAATGCGGGCCCGGCCTTGCGGCAGTGGTTTTCCCGCATGTTTCTCATATATTTTTTCAAAAAGCAGTAGATTTTCTTCCTTTTTCCGTTGTATAATATTAACTTGAGTTTTAAAAAGAGGGGAAGCTTGTTTACAGGCAGTCCCGGTCTGTTTTCAGGCCGGCGCAGTAGGCCGTATCCATTGGAAATACGGCAGATTGGAGAGCGCTATGACAGTAAAATATGTATTCGTAACCGGCGGCGTGGTATCCGGGCTCGGCAAGGGGATCACTGCCGCGTCCCTGGGACGGCTCCTGAAAGCCCGCGGATATCAGGTGACCATGCAGAAGTTCGATCCCTACATCAACATTGACCCGGGAACCATGAACCCGATCCAGCACGGCGAGGTCTTCGTGACGGAGGATGGGACGGAGACCGATCTGGATCTCGGGCATTATGAACGCTTCATCGATGAGAATCTGGACCGGAACGCCAACGTCACCACCGGGAAGGTTTTCTGGTCCGTCCTGCAGAAGGAACGGCGGGGCGATTACGGCGGCGGTACGGTCCAGGTCATCCCCCACATCACCAATGAGATCAAGAGCCGCTTCTACCGGAACTTTACCGACGGCGAAACCCGGATCGCCATCATCGAGATCGGCGGAACCGTGGGCGACATCGAAAGCCAGCCCTTCCTGGAATCCATCCGCCAGTTTCAGCAGGAGATCGGGCATGAAAACGCAGTCCTGATCCATGTTACCCTGATCCCTTACCTGCGCGCCTCCCAGGAGCTGAAGACCAAGCCTACCCAGGCCAGCGTCAAGGAGCTGCAGGGGATGGGGATCCAGCCGGACATCATCGTCTGCCGCAGCGAGGTTCCCCTCACCCAGTCCATCCGGGACAAGATCTCCCTGTTCTGCAACGTCCCCAACAGCCGGGTCCTGCAGAATCTGGATGTGGAATATCTCTACGAAGCCCCTCTCGCCATGGAAAAGGAGCATCTGGCCGACGTGGTCTGTGACTGTCTCCACCTGGAAAAAAGGGAGCCGGACCTTTCCGACTGGAAGGCCATGACGGAAGCCCTGCATTCTCCGAAGGATACCGTTACCATCGCTCTCGTGGGAAAATATATCCAGCTGCACGACGCCTACCTCAGCGTGGCGGAAGCCCTGAAGCATGGCGGGATTTCCAATCAGGTGAGCGTACAGATCCGGTGGGTGGATTCCGAACAAATAACGCCGGAAAACGCGGAGGAATTCCTTTCGGGCGCAGACGGGATCCTGGTTCCCGGCGGCTTCGGCGACAGGGGGATTGAAGGCATGATCGCCGCCATCGCCTTTGCCAGGACGCGCCGCGTTCCTTATCTGGGGCTGTGCCTGGGCATGCAGCTGGTCATGGTGGAATTTGCCAGACATGTGCTGGGTTTTTCGGACGCGCACAGTGTGGAATTCGATCCCTCCACCACCCATCCCGTCATCGCCCTGATGCCTGACCAGAACGGCGTGGAGGACATCGGCGGGACCCTTCGCCTGGGCTCCTGCCCCTGCGTCCTGGCAAAGGATTCCCTGGCATACCGTCTCTATGGGACGGAAAACATCACGGAACGCCACAGGCACCGCTATGAGGTAAACAACGACTTCCGCAGCGCGCTGACCGCGGGCGGCATGAAGCTTTCCGGCCTGTCGCCTGACGGCCGCATCGTGGAAATGTGCGAGCTGCCGGAGCATCCGTTCTTTATCGCCACCCAGGCTCACCCGGAGCTGAAATCCAGGCCCAACCGGCCGCATCCTCTTTTTGCCGGCTTCATCGCAGCCGCGCTGAAGGAAAAAGAACAGAAGGGAAGTTCCAACTCATGAAATACGGATTCGATAACAACAAATATCTGAAAATGCAGTCAGAGCATATCCGGGAACGCATCGCCATGTTCGGCGACAAGCTTTATCTGGAATTCGGTGGCAAGCTTTTTGACGATTATCATGCTTCCCGCGTTCTTCCCGGCTTCGAGCCGGACAGTAAGTTCAAAATGCTCACCCAGCTGAAGGAGCACGCGGAGATCGTGGTGGTCATCAACGCTTCCTCCCTTGAAAGCAATAAGATCCGCCAGGACTCCGGGCTGACCTACGGGGAAGAGGTCATCCGCCTCGTTGAAACCTTCCGTAAAAAAGGGTTTCTGTCCGATTCCGTGGTCATCACCCAGTATGCGGGGCAGCCGGCGGCGGATCAGTTCCGCACACGCCTGACCAATCTGGGCATCCGTTCTTATCTGCACTATATCATCGACGGCTATCCGGACAACATCGACCTGATCGTCAGCGACGAAGGCTATGGCAGGAACGAGTATGTGGAAACCAGCCGGCCTCTGGTCGTGGTCACAGCTCCCGGCCCCGGAAGCGGGAAAATGGCCACCTGCCTTTCCCAGCTCTATCATGAGCACAAGCGGGGGATTCAGGCAGGCTATGCCAAATTTGAGACCTTCCCTATCTGGAACCTCCCGTTAAAGCATCCGGTCAATATTGCCTATGAAGCCGCCACCGCCGACCTGAACGATGTGAACATGATCGACCCTTTCCATCTGGAGGCCTATCATACCACCACGGTCAATTACAATCGGGATGTAGAGATCTTCCCGGTCCTTCACGCCATTTTCAAAGAGATCATGGGAGACTGCCCTTACAAATCCCCTACCGATATGGGCGTCAATATGGCCGGCAACTGCATCATCGACGACGAGGTATGCCGGGAAGCCGCCAACCAGGAGATCATCCGCCGCTACTATGCCTGCCTGTGCGATCTGAAGAGGGGCAACAGTTCAAAGGAAATCCTGTATAAGCTTCAGCTTCTCATGAAACAGGGCGGCCTGACCATCAAGGACCGTCCGGTGGTGAACGCCGCCATGAAGCGGGAAGAAGAAACCGGCCATCCGGCTGTTGCCATCGAGCTTTCCAACGGGCAGCTGGTCACCGGGAAAACCACCGACCTGCTTGGCGCGGCTTCCGCCTGCCTGCTGAATGCCCTGAAGGTGATCGAAGGCATTGACCATGAAGTACATCTGGTCTCCCCGCTGGCCATAGAACCGATCCAGACACTGAAGACCGCTTATCTGGGAAGCATCAATCCCAGGCTGCACACCGATGAGATCCTGATCGCCCTTTCCATCAGCGCGGCGACGGATAAACGGGCGGCTCTCGCTTTAAGCGCCCTGCGGCAGCTGCGCGGCTGCGAGGTCCATTCCTCCGTCATGCTTTCCTCTGTGGATGAAGGCGTTTTCAAAAAGCTTGGCATGCATCTGACCTGCGAACCCAAGACAGAGGCGAAGGACGAACAGAAATAGCGCGCGCCGTCCGGCGTGTTATCACAAAACCGGCGGCCTGCCGCGCAGGCCGGGGATCTCCCCGGTCTGCGCGGCAGGACCGCCGGCTTCTTTTTTCCGTTCTTTTTGCTTTTCAGGCTCTTTGCGCGCCCAGGCCTTACCGCTCCCCGGTTTTCCTGGCCTCAGAGCCTCGTCTTATAATTTCCCAGCACAGAGACCCCTTCGTCGATCACCATGAACGCATGCGGGTCGTGCCTGTAAATGATATTTCTCAGCTGGCTCAGCTCATACTTGGAGGCCAGGATATAAAGCACATGCACAGGCTCCTCCGTGTAGGCTCCTATCGCCTCCCACCTTGTCACGCCTCTGTCCAGTTCGGAAAAGATCTCCTTTTCCATCTCTTCGTCCTTCTTCTTGGTAATGACCCGGACCTCCACATTGATGGTCTGGGCATGGACCTTATCGATCGCGAAGGCGCTGACGAACGCGTAGATCAGGGAATAGATCACGGTTGGAACGTTAAACAGGAACAGGCACACACCGTACAGCACCACGTTGACAGCCATGTTCACCCGGCCCACCCGGAAATCCCTGCGCCATTTGATGAGCATCATGCCGACGATATCCGTTCCTCCCAGGGATCCGCCGCATTTCAGCGCCAGCCCCATGCCAACGCCGCAGATCATGCCTCCGATCACACAGCAGGCAAGCCGGTCGTCAGGAAGGATGGGCTGCTCCGGAATGGGGATCAGGGAAAGCAGCGCGGTCACAATGGTGACGCATACCACGGTTTTGGCGAAAAATCTGCGGCCGATCCGCTTCATGGACAGAAGCAGGATGGGGGCGTTGATCAGGTAGTAGATCACGCCGGCAATATCAAAATTCTGGACGGGCAGATGGATATAATCCACCAGCACGGTCCGGATCACCTGCGCGAAGCCCATGATCCCGCCGCTGTAAAGAGATACCGGGACAATAAAAAGATTGATCCCCAACGCGTAGATCACCGCTCCTCCCATGGCTCCGAGAAAACGGTTGATCTGATACCATTTCCAGTACTTTTCAATTTCAAGAAGTTTCTGTGATGCGTGTTCCATGGCTCCCTCCTGCGTTTCCGGCCGGCAGGCCGCCTGAAGCGGCTTTCTGCCCTGTCATGCTTGCTTCTATTATAACCGGTCGACGGAGGTTTTGCACCTGTTTTCCTCATTTATTCTCCGGCCTGATTTCCTCCAGGAGCCAGACGGTCATGGGGGTGACGCTCCGGTTCGCCCAGGCAAAATAGGGAATGAGATGCAGCTTTACGGTTTTCCGCTTCTTTTTCGGCGTCAGATACAGCTCGTCCGTTTCTTCTCTTACGGCAGCGTCCAGCTCCAGTTCCGGCAGCACAGTCCCTTCCAGCCGTTTTTCCCGGACCACGCCCTCCTGCTTTGGATCGATCCTCACGTCTCTCAGCGGGATCTCTTCATTATCGATCCCTTCCGCGCAGAATACCAGCGGCCCTCTGGTCACCGCAACCCTTCCGCAGGTATCGATCACCCTGGGATTGGACTCCCAGAAGCGGATGCCCATATCCAGTTCCAGCTCCAGGCAGTCTCCGCATTTCCATTCCCTCTCTATGAAGACATAGCCTTTCCGGGGCTGCGCTTCCACCCTTTCTCCATTGACGCTCACCTTCCAGCGCTCCGACCATGCCGGGATCCGCAGCGCGACCGCGCAGGTTCCTTCCGTTTCCGTTATGATCCTGACGTTTCCATCATAAGGGTATCCGGTTTCCTGTTTCAGTTTCATTCGTCCTGCAGATGTTTCCATCTCCCCTTCCGCATCCATGTAGCAGTGGGCATAGATCGTATTTCCGGAAACGGAATACATATAGTCGGCAATGGATCCCACAAAGCGGAGCAGGTTCGGAGGGCAGCAGGAGCAGTCAAATACCTTCACTCTGCTCAGGATGGGCAGATGCTCCTGCAGTCCCTTTGCCCTTGACGCGTTGAACGCGTTTCTCGCGGGATCCGCAGCCACAGGATTCTCATAAAAGAAGCTGTCTCCCGACAGGGATACGCCGGAAAGCACCGTATTGTAGATCGCCCTTTCCGCGCAGTCCGCGTAGCGTCCGTCCGCTTCCAGCAGCCACATCCTGCGGCAGAACATGGCAAGCGCGATGGAAGCGCAGGTTTCATTGTACGCAGTATATTCCGGCAGATCATAGTCAAAGGTAAAGGATTCTCCCCGGTGGGTAGAGCCGACCCCTCCGGTGATGTACATCCGTTTCCTGGTGATATTCTCAAACAGCGTCCGGCAGACCTGCGCCATTTCCTCATCCTGATCGATCCTGGCCTGATCCGCCATGGCGCTGTACAGATACAGGGCTCTCACGCTGTGTCCCTCCGCGGTTTTCTGCTGCCTGACCGGAAGGTGGGACTGCATATGCTCCTGATCCGTGAATTCATAGGTCCCGTCCCTGTCGCTGGTTCCCCTCGTGTCCACAAAATATTCCGCCAGTTCCCGATAGCTTTCCTTACCGGTGTATTCATAAAGCCGGTACAGGGCAAGTTCGATCTCCTCATGGCCGGGCGTATCAAAGGCGGCGGAATGCTCCTGCCGGAATACCCGGTCGATCAGCGCCGTATATTTTTCCGCGATCTCCAGCAGCTTTTTCTTCCCTGTCGCCTGGGCATAAGCGACCGCCGCCTCGATCAGATGGCCGGCACAGTACAGCTCATGGTCCGTCCTGCGCTGAAATCTCTCTTCCGGTTCCACAGCGGTAAAATAACTGTTCAGATAGCCGTCTTCCCACTGCTGCTTCTCCATACGGCCGACAAGGTCATCCACCTTTGCTTCCAGTTTTTCATCCTTTTGCTTCAGCAGGAAATACGCCGCTCCCTCGATCCATTTCACCACGTCGGAATCCCAGAAAATGTGGGGCTTATTCGGCATTCCCTCCTTCCAGGAGCAGTTCAGCGCTTCAAAGCGTCCCGTTTCCTCAAAGCGGTCATATACCGCATCCACGGTCACCCTGCGGAACAGCTCCTGCTTCTCCTTCCAGAAGCCTCCTGTGATGTCCAGATCCTGACAGGTTACCCGTCTGTCCTTTTCTTCCCTCATATCTCCCTCTTTTTCCGCCGCCTTAAGGCGGCATAAAATTTCTTCCAGGAAGCAGGCCGTCTTCCGCCTCTTCCTCTGTTCCCCTTTGCATGGATCAGCCGCTGGCAAGAGCGCCCTCTTCCTCCCGGAAGAACCGGAATGGGACCGGCTTTCTGTTTTCATAATAATAGAGCGCCGGAAAGCCGATTTTCTTCAGCATTTCACAGGCCTGTGGCAGCATATGGCCCGTCTTTTGCGCCGCATGCGCGTCGGAACCCACCGTAATGAGATATCCGCCCATCGCGCGGTATTGCTCAATGATCCTTCTTGTCGGCATAAAGGCATCATACTTGGAACCCTTATTGGATGTATTGATCTCCAGGGCGATCCTTTTTTCAATGATCTGCCTGAGT
>DWUW01000028.1 GCA_019120525.1 Candidatus Eisenbergiella stercorigallinarum
AAAGCGAAAGAGCTGCTTGGTGAAACCGGATTTACAATAGCAGAAATTGCGGAGATGATCGGTTATCCCAATACTCAGGGATTCCTGAGAAATTTTAAAAAGAAATCGGGTATTACCCCGACAGAATATCGAAATATGTATAAATAGCATTTTAGAATGTAATTATGGCGTAGACTCTTGAGAATTGTTTTCCGATACTAAAAAAGTCGCATCGCGCAAAGAAGAAGTAAGATTCCGTGTAGGTGTCGGAAGCCCTGCCCTGTTATAGTAAGGGTAAAACGGAGCGATTCTGCTCTGAAAATAACAGGAAGGGAGTGCGGAACATGCAGAAGGGTCAGAAACAGGACGAAAGGGCAAACGGCGCGGAGAACGGAAAGGCCAGGGTGGTGATCGGGCCGGGACTGTGTTTTTATGAAGAAGAAAGCGCCTGGCCCGGGGTGAAGAAAACGGCGGAGAAGGTGAGAAGAGATATCGAGCTGGTCACGGGCGCTTTTGCGGAAATTGCCATCCCGGATGGCGTCAGCGCCCTGTATCTGGAATACCGGGGGAAAGGGGCGGCTTCTCTGCGCTCTTTCCGGCTGGAGCGATGACCGCCCTTTCGCCAAACAGCCTTTGCTGATACTGCTTCGGAGAGACGCCCATTTCCCGGCAGAAGGCCCGGTAGAAGGTGGCATAGTCGTGAAAGCCCGCCTGTTCGCAGGCCTCCCCGGCGGTAAGTCCCTCCTGCAGACAGCTCTGCGCGCGGGAGATCTTTTTTGCCAGGATATACTGATTCAGCGTGAGGCCGGTGATCTGCTTGAAGCGCCGGTTCAGATAGACGCCGTTATGATGCACGTGCCCGGCAAGCTGCTCTATGGTGAGCGTATCCTGGATGTGCGCTTCGATATAGGAAAAGAGCTCCGCCATAAAGGCAGGCATGACGCCCGGGTTTGCGCCGGAAGGCGCGGCCACATGCTGGTTGAGCATGACGAGGATCAGCCGGAGGAGAGAGAGGGAGAGAATGTCGCTTCCCCATTCCCCGGAAGAAAGGGCGGACTGCAGATCCCGGGCAAGGCCGGTAAAGCGTTCGATTTCCGCGTCGCTCAGATGCATCAGGTTCAGCATGGCGGGCGGCATGCGGAAAAAGCAGGAGGCCAGATCGGTCCGGCTGCTGTTTAAGGACGGGAAAGCGGTTTCCCGGATATTGATGATGATCCGGTCGTAACGGGAGGGATCAAGCGGCCTGGCGGAGTGGAAGGCATGGGGACGGATACACACAAGATCGCCTCGCACCAGCTTCCCGCTTCCTGATTCCATGAAAAAATCCAGTTCCCCGCCCAGGAGCAGAAGGATCTCATAGCCGTTATGGCTGTGGAAATACGGGGGCTGGATGGTGGGAAACTGTATGTCTTTATACTGACAGGAAAAATCCTCGTCCAGATGCAGAAATATTTTTTTCTCCGGCGCGTCCATGGCTCATACCTCCTGTTTCGCCGCCGCGGGCGGCATTCCATTCTGACAGAAACCCGCGGGTTCCTGCCAGCCTCCCTTCTGTCATTTTACATCATATCGGGCCTGGCCGCCAGAGGGAAATGGATTCCGGTTTACCGGGGGAACGGAATGAAAGGTTTCTTCCTGCAAGGTTTTGGTTTTTTATTGTATAGGTCTATGTCCCGGATCTGTGATAAACTGCTGCTATCGGAGAAAGGATGGAGGCGGCCGAAAGCCCCGGGCTTTCGGCCAATTCCAACGAATGAAAATGCTGCCCTGCGGGCAGCGGGAAAGAGGTAAATATGGAGAAAAAAGACGGAATGAATTATGCGCCCAAGGGAAAGCCGGCGCCGGTGGTGGCTCCCGGAGAATTTAAGATCGCGGCCATCGCGCTGGATCACGGGCATGTCTATGGGATGTGCAACGGCCTGACGGAGGCGGGGGCCGAGGTGAAGTGGGTCTATGACCCGGATCCGGCGAAGGTTGCGGCTTTTCAGAAGAGCTTTCCCACGGCGAAGGCCGCGGCAAGCGAGGAGGAGATCCTTTCCGACCCGGAGGTGAAGCTGGTGTGCGGGGCCGCGGTGACCAGTTTGCGCTGCGCGCTGGGACTTCGGGTGATGGCGGCGGGAAAGGACTATTTTACGGACAAGGCTCCCCTCACCAGCCTGGAGCAGCTTGAGGCCGCGAAGGAGATGGTAAGAAAGACCGGAAGAAAATATATGGTCTATTACAGCGAGCGCATCCATGTGGAGGCCGCCGTCTTCGCCGGGCAGCTGATCGAACAGGGAGCCATCGGAAAGCCCATCCACATCGACGGCTTCGGCCCGCACCGGGTGGGCGATCCGAAGAGCCGCCCGGACTGGTTTTTTGAAAAGGACAAATACGGCGGGATCCTCTGCGACATCGGCAGCCATCAGATCGAGCAGTTCCTGTATTACTGCGGCGTGAAGGACGCGAAGGTGCAGTACAGCCAGGTGGGCAATTACGGGCATCCGGACTATCCGGAGCTGGAGGACTTCGGGGATGCCGTCCTTGTGGGGGACAACGGGACGACCCAGCATTTCCGCGTGGACTGGTTCACGCCGGACGGCCTTTCCACCTGGGGGGACGGGCGGACCTTCATCCTGGGGACGGAGGGCTACATCGAACTGAGAAAATACGTCAACGTGGGAACCGGGGACGGCACGGCGGACCATGTTTTTCTGGTCAATAAGGACGGGGAGCAGCATTTCCAGGTGACCGGGAAGGTGGGCTATCCCTTCTTCGGACAGCTCATCCTGGACTGCATCAACCGGACGGAAAACGCCATGACCCAGGAGCACGCCTTCAAGGCGGCCGAGCTGTGCGTCAGGGCGGAGCTGCAGGCCGTGGACCTGACGGCGGAAAGCCGTACAGAAGCGGCGGAAGGGAGGTAAAAATGATACAGACAGCAATTGTGGGCTGCGGAAACATCGCCCACGCACATATGGAAGGACTTCTGGCCTTCCCGGACAGATGCCGGATCGCGGCGCTCTGCGATATTTATCCGGAAAAGGCGGAGAAAATGAAGGAGCAGTACGGGCTGGACTGCCCGGTCTTTGACGATCATGAGAAAATGCTGGCTTCCGGCATAAAGCTCGATCTGGTGCATGTGTGTACCCCGCCCTATGTCCATGCAGAGATCGCCATCCACGCCATGGACGCGGGCGTCAACGTGGTGGTGGAAAAGCCCATGGCCACCTGCCTGGAGGAATGCGACGCCATGCTGGAGGCGGAAAAAAGAAACGGCGTGACCATGGCCTGCATCGCCCAGAACCGGTTCCGCAATTCCATTTACAAACTGAAGCAGACCGCGGACAGCGGCCTGGCGGGAAAGATTTGTTTTGCCCAGGTCAATTCCCTCTGGTGGAGGGCGCACTGCTATTATGATCTGTGGTGGCGCGGCACCTGGGAGAAGGAGGGCGGCGGCCCCACCCTGAACCATGCGGTGCATCACATCGATATGCTCAACTGGATCAAGGGGGAGCTTCCCGTGGAGGTCACCGCCATGCTCTCCAACGTGATGCATGACAATTCCGAGGTGGAGGATCTGTCCGTGGCCTGTATGCGTTATGCGGACGGCAGCCTGGCGGAGGTGACCAGCTCCGTGATCCATCACGGGGAGGAGCAGGGGATCGAGCTGCAGTGCGCGGACGCGAAGCTTTCCGCCCCCTGGGATGTAAAGGCGGAGACCGGACAGGCCAACGGTTTCTGGAAGCCCGGCGGCAATCAGGAGCTGGTGAAGCGGCTGAACGATTTTTATGAGTCCCTTCCGGATCTGAAATACGAAGGCCACACCGGGGAGATCGACGACGTGCTGCGCGCCCTGGAGGAGGGAAGACGCCCCATGATCACCGGAGAGGACGGAAGGAAGACCGTGGAGCTGATCAGCGCCATTTACAAGGCGGGCTGCACCAGGAGCATCGTGAGCCTTCCCATCGCGAAGGAGGACGACTACTATACCTTCCAGGGGATCCTGAAGCACGCGGTTCATTTTTATGAAAAAAAGGCTTCTGTGGAGAATTTCGCCGACGAGGCCATCAGCCT
>DWUW01000245.1 GCA_019120525.1 Candidatus Eisenbergiella stercorigallinarum
CAAGCACGCGGAGGATCATATCGGTTTTCTGACGGAAGAACTGTACCGGAAGACCCTGTGGGAGCATCGGCCGCTGACGGATTTCTGGCGGATCGGACGCGGCACGGTGAACCGTCTGGGAAGCCTTGGGCTTCTGACCATGAAGGACGTGGCGCAGGCGGACGAGGACATGCTTTATAAGATGTTCGGCGTGGACGCGGAGCTTCTGATCGATCACGCCTGGGGACGGGAGAGCGTGACCATGGCGGACATTAAGGCTTACCGCCCGGAAAGCAGCTCCATTTCCAGCGGGCAGGTACTGGCGCGGGACTACAGCCACGAAGAGTGTCTTCTGGTGGTGAAGGAAATGACGGACGCGCTCTGCCTGGAGCTGGCGGACAGGGGGCTGGTTACGGAATCCGTGACCCTTTCCCTGGGCTTTTCCAACGCCCTGAAGCTGGGACATGTGCACGGGACGGCGTCGCTCCCGGAAGCGGCGAACACCTACCGTGCCATCGTCCCCCATGTCTGTGAGGTATATGAGCGGATCGCGGATCCCAAGCTTCCCATCCGCCGTCTGAGTCTGACGGCCAATCATGTGACGCAGGAAGCTTACGTGCAGTACAGCCTGTTTTCGGACAGGGAGGAGACGGAACGGGACAGACGCGCGCAAAAGGCCGCGCTGGAGATCAAGAGAAAATTCGGGAAAAACGCCATTCTGCGCGGCATGGATCTGCAGGAAGCGGGAACCACAAGAGAGCGCAACAGTCAGATTGGCGGGCATAAGAGCGGGGAATTCGGCGAGGAGCTGGCCGGGGATATGGCAGAGCGGGAGCCGGAAGCAGCCGGTGAAACTCATAAAGGAGATCAGTCAGATGGGAAGAGTGGGAAAGAACAGCAGAATAAGACCGAAAATGGACCGCTCTGACCGGGCGAAGCAGTTCATGCCCTTCGACGCGCTGAAGGGATTTCAGGAGGCGCTCCGGGAAAAGGAGCGGATATGCGTTCCGAAGAGGAGCCTGTCGGAGGAGGAACGCGCGGAGCTGGACCGGGAGCTTGCCCGGATCGGAAAAATGGACATGGTTGAGGCGGAGTATTTTCAGGACGGGGAATATGTCTGCGTGAGGGGCGTGGTCGCCGCGGTCAGCCGGCAGGAGGGCTGGCTGCGGATCGTGAACACGCAGATCCGGTTTGAGGATATCGTGCGGCTCACACCACTTCCGAACCAAACGGCATGAGCGCCAGCTTCGCGATCTTAAAATGCTGCAGCCCGAAGGGGATGCCGACGATAGTGACGCACAGAAGACACCCCATAACCGCCGACTCGATGGCAAGCGGCAGCCCGGAAACCAGAATCCATACGATATTCAGAATCAGGGAACCGGCCCCGCCGCCGTAACGGATTTCCTTCCCAAAGGGGAAAAAGCAGAGCGAAGCGAATTTAAAGCATTGCAGCCCCACCGGAATGCCGATGATGGTGATACACCAGAGCACACCGGCCAGACACCAGCTCAGCCCGCTGATGCATCCGCCGAAAAGAAACCACAAAAGATTACCGAGACATCCCATAAGAACCTCCCTTCCGGAGCGCAGTCAGAATATCCTCCACCTGCCGGATGGCGTTTTCCACCGCGTCAAGGGTCTGCCGGATCTGTGACTGAACATAAAAATCCAGAATCATATTGTCGAAAAAGGAATCCGCAAACCGTACAAAGGAACTGATATCGATGGACGAGCTTCGGGCAAACGAGTCCGAAAGAGAGACATCCTGCAGCTCTTTTTCAAAGCGGCGGAGATTCTGTTTCGCCTCTTCCATATATTCCTGCGCGTCATCCATGCGGGAATGCTTGATGAGGCTGCTCACGAAGCCGCCGCCCACAATATCAAAGATGCCCCAGTTTTTCGCGCTGTCCAGCTTCTCCCGCGCGTTTTTCAGACTGAAAAGCGCGGCTTCTCCGGCCTGAATCGCCTCACGGATTTCTTTGTTTTCTGATATATCTGCCATCTTTATTTCCTCCATGTCGAGGCATCGCTGAGGCCCGCGTCGAACCTCCAGTTCGGTGAAAAATAAGCTGTCGAGCTATTTTTCAATCCTCCCCTCCATCTGCTTTTCCAGAATCATCCTGGCCTTTTCCCGATCCTCTTTTTTCACAAGGATTTTATAAAAGTCCCGGACCGAACCATCCCTGCCAAGAGCCGCACGGGAGCCATCCGCATTATTGAAGGAGAGGCGCAGCTGATTGTTGATCAGATCCGTTTTGAAGGAAATTCCCTGTCCATCCAGGAGATATTTTGCCCGAAAAAAAGCCTCCTGATCTGGTGTGGCGTAAATCTCTTCCCATTTTTGTGAAAACAGCATTGCGGTCCTCCCCTTTCCGGAGCGTGACGATTTTTCCCTTTTTTCAGTCTACTATATTTCGGCCGGACAGTCCAGAAAAAGCCTGCGGATGTTTGCAAAACCCGGGCGTGTCCCTTATAATGGGGGTAACTGCGGGAGGGAAGAAAGCGGCATCTGGCGGAGAGAACGGTCGTGTCCGGCAACAGGCAGGTGAGGAAGAAAGTACGCAAGATAATACGCAAGTATATGGAGGCGTCATCATGGGAGATTATAAACCGCCCTTTACCATAACAAATGAGATATTATCGTATGTATCCTCTGTTTCAGAAAAAATGGGAC
>DWUW01000029.1 GCA_019120525.1 Candidatus Eisenbergiella stercorigallinarum
CCAGTCCCAGCCCGGCAAGCACCAGATAATAACTCCCCATCAGTATACCACAGCCCAAAAGAATCCTGTCAATGGATACTTTCCCTTTCTTCGATTCCTCCCGTCCGCCCGCCGCGGCGGAGTACAGGCCGGCTCCGAGAAGCATCCCCAACGTGGTACAGACCCCCATTGCGGAAAGGGCGCCGCTTCCCTTCCGATACACGTCCTGAAACAGCGCCGCCTGCAGAGCGTTGCAGGGGGTGAGCGCCGCATTCAGGAAGGCGGCGGCCGAAACGACAAGAAGAAGGGATCTGGAAGCTTTCATAAACCGAAAGCCCTCCCGCAGAGAATACAGCCAGGCGGATACGCCGTCCGGTTCCGCGGCGCAGTCTTCCGTGTTTCCGCTCTCCCCCCTTCTGTTTCCCGCACACGCGGCCGCCTCCGGCACCCGGCTCATCAGCAGGCTGGCGGCGGCAAAGCAGAACAGATCCACCGCCAGCGTGCCTGCGCTTCCCGCTGTGGAAATCAGAAGCCCGGCAGCTCCTGTTCCCGCAAGCTCCATCACCCTGCTGCCCGCCTGATACAGAGAGACACCGGAATCATACTCCTCCGCCTTCAGCAGACCGGACAGGGCGGCGTTGGATGAAGGAGCACAAAAGGCTTCCAGCGTGGAGATGAGAAAGGTCCCGGCGATCAGCACCGCAGCGCTCAGATTTCCCGTCAGATACAGCCCGAGAAAAGCGGCCACCAGCAGTGCCCTTCCCGCATCCGTCAGCGCAATGACCCGTCGTTTGGGAATCCGCTCCACAAACGCCCCCGCAAGGGGCTGGAGCAGAATGGTGGGCAGATAGTTCAGCCCCACCGCCAGAGCCGACAGAGAGGCCGAGCCGCTCAGACCGTAAACCAG
Source organism: Candidatus Eisenbergiella stercorigallinarum (assembly GCA_019120525.1). Lineage (GTDB taxonomy): Bacteria > Bacillota > Clostridia > Lachnospirales > Lachnospiraceae > Eisenbergiella > Eisenbergiella stercorigallinarum. Next base: position 887 of record DWUW01000029.1, read on the forward strand.
CCAGCTCAGCAGAAATACATCGATGGAATCCCCGAATCGGTTCAGCATCCGGGAAATCAGATAGCGCAGATAAGGTCGATTTTTCCTGATTCCTGTGTTCATAGCAATCTCCTTTGTATGAATTTTATCAAATATATAATTTATATTTTTCTAATATATTCTTAAATATATTCTATTATTATAAATTTGTCAAGTTTTATATTTTAATTTTATCTAATATAAAAAAAGAACACAGGCTGCTTTTCATGGGGTGGGAAAATACCGCGGTTGATTCCTTTTCCCACATCGGCCCCCTGCCCGGCACCCGGCAGGATGCTCCGACACGGTTTCAATCGCGCAAAAAATGAGGAGACCCTGCTCACTCAGACAGGATCTCCCGTTTAGAAACTCACTTTTTTATTATCATTTCTTTTCTCATGGTCCCTTTCAGGACCACCCATTCCCGGACGCCATTTCAGACCGGTCAGGCGGGAACCAGCATCAATAACGCTCCCAGAAGGCAGATGCCCGCCCCGATGGGGCCGAGAATCAGGACCACCAGACGCATGCTCCGCAGCGCCCCGCAGTATGCCTTCCGCAGCTTTCCGGGTACGTATCGGACCTCCATGGCACTTCCCACGGGAAACCAGTCCCTGACAGGATCCACATGGTTCCTGCAGCGGGAGGTCACATAGCAGTGCAGGCCGTATTTTTCATCGATTTCCCAGTCATACTCCGCCCGCTTCACACTGTTATAATAGATCATGGAATATCTCTGGATACACTGATATTTCCGGCCGTCCGCCTCGTATTCCACAACCGCGCAGGGATAGGAAATCGAACCTTGTCCGGTATCTGTATGGCAGCGCTTATGGGATATTACCGTCCCCATGACGCTTTCCTTGTATTTATATTTTCTCCGCTTATCCCAGATCAGGATCACGATGGCAGACAGGCAGAGCAAAAGCCCTATTGCCAGGATCCAGAAACCTGCTTCCTGATTCGTCATATCTCCCTCATGCCTTTCTCACCCTCTTTTACCGAATTTTCTCATCAGCTCCAGCTCTTCCTCATCATACGGAGTATAAAAAGTATCGAACAGATCATGCTGCCAGCGGTTCAGCGGTAGCTCCCTGTTGTTCCACAGCTGATCCCAGGGCAGGAAATGCTGGGATTTCCCCGCTACCAGCCCCCAGCTGTAGCTTCCGATCCTCTCCTCATGGTAAAGCGGCAGATTATCCTGAATGAAGTTGTCCTGTACCCGGTTCAGCCATTCCGTATTCATCATCGGACGGCCTTCCTTTTTCAGCCGGGCCACTGTCCGTTTCACCCGTTCAAAATCCTCATACTGATGGAAAGTCACGATATCCGATTCATCCAGGGCCAGGCGCTGGATGGGCTCCACGTCCGCTTCCCCGTTCACCCCGTAATCCTCCGGATAGCTCCACACCCCGGCAGTCAGAGGCTGCACCGGATCCATGCTTCTTGCCAGCTCAAAGACCCTCTTCAGGTACGGGATGCTCATGTCGTGGCGGTTGCTGTTGCCGGGCTCATTCCACAGATCCCATGCGTAGATCCGTTCATCCTTTCCAAATCTTTCCAGAAACGCGGTCAGATATTCTTCCTGTACGCCTCTCCATTCCGGCTCGTCCCAGAGGCACCAGCCTACCTTCCGCTGCTCTCCGGTAAACGGATTATCCTTATGCCCTCCGTGATGGCCGATATCATATTTCTGCCATCCGTGACTTTTCTGCGGCGTAATGTCCGCGGGCCTTCCGAAGTCCACACAGTCGTTGAAGATGACCGGCATCATCGTAATGCCCCTTGCCGCCAGCTCCTCCAGGAAGCCGTCCACTCTGTCCAGGAATTTTTCTCTGTCATAGTACCAGACCGAAAACGGCAGGAACATGCGCACCCCGTTCAGTCCGATGTCCTCCATCAGCTCAAATTCCCGGCGCACGCTCGGAATCACCTCCGGATAAGTATCCTCCTGCCAGAGCTCGATCCCGTGCAGCGTAATGGAAGGAACGTAGTTGATCCCCATCACCCACGGCCTTTTCTGATACCACTCCCATGCCTGTTCGGCTGTCCAACGTTCTCTCATGTCCTTTCCCGGCGCAGCTCCTTATTCTGCGCCGCCCTCCTTTTTTGATTTTTATTGCCGCCGGCAGTCTGCCGGATAACAACCATTTTTATTTCCGTTCCCGGTTCTCCAGTTCTTCCCACAGACGCTTCCATTCCTCCAGGTATTCCAGAAACTCCCGGTTCTCCGGCTCCATCTGCAGCACGTAACCGATTCGTCCCCGCAGCGACTGCAGGAAGGCGTACTCTTCTGCGGCTGTCTCCGCTTCTCTTTCCGCTTCCGTTTCCATCCCGTCCGGCTTTCCCGCAACCTTCAGATGCTCCCGCACGCCAAATTTTGTGCAGTAATACATTTCCTGCCGGATCCTCCTGCGGTACGCGGCGTCCGTCCGGACACGGTCGTTTACCACGAGTCCCGTAACGCTCTGCCGCATCCCCTGTCTGGCAACGACCGTCTTTTTCCGGTTCAGTTCAAAGCCCATGGCCTCCAGCATGCCCCGCACCTTTCGGTAAACCTCGCCCACATCAAACACGCCGGAAAAAGCCAGATCATCACAATACCGGGTGTAGGAGATCTGACGCGCTTCGCACCATTTTCCAATATACTCGTCAAAGGGCTTCATCACCAGGTTGGAAATGGCCGGCGACGTGGGCGCTCCCTGAGGAAGCCGGTCGTAACAGCAGCACAGATGAGTCAGAAGCCCCGCGGCCGCCGGCGGAAACAGGCTCTCCGGAAACGCCGCCCCATACACCCTCGGAAAAAGGATGCTGTCAAAAAAGTCCCGGATGTCCAGCTTCAGAAGGATTTTGTCCTTTTCCCCGCCCGCATGAGGCGCGGCATTGTCGATGGGCGAGAGCCCCCGCCGGTAGGCGCAGGTGTGGGCGGATACGCTGCGTCCGTCCAGACAGTGACGCAGGATATTCCTCTGCACGCTCTTCAGCAGCCCGTCCGGCACCAGAAGTCTGCGGCTTCCGCCGCTTTTCTTTGGGATCCTCGCCCTCCGGTAATGACGTTCCGTGTGGTTGCTCAGGGCATACAGCAGGGAAAGCTGCGCCTCCCCGCTCATGCGCTCCCGCATGCCGGCGGGAAGCAGGTTCAGGGACAGGATAAATTCCTTTTCCTGTTGCGTGCCGCAGTATTTCCAGAGCTGACTGCTCATACCTGCCTCCCTCTTTTGTCAGCTGAAAAAGCGGCGGCCTTCAATGCCTTCTCCACCTCGGACAGCTCCAGCGCCGCGAGTTCCCGGAGCGAATATTTTTCCGCCAGTGACCGGATCAGTTCTCCGCCCAGATAATAGCCGGTATCCGATTTTCCATGGAGACTGCTCCAGTCTCCAAAGAAGGGCTGCAGGCTTTCTCCTCTCTCCAGCCGCGTCAGATACTCCCGATAAAGCTCTTCCCTGTGATCCGCACACCATTCCAGCCATCCGTTTTTATCCTGATGGTAAAAATGTTTCTCCCCGCAGAGAAGCTGTTCGATATACATCGCCATGCCTTCCGAATAAAGCTGCCACAGTCCTTTATCCACAGCCGCTTCCGAAACGTTCCTTCCGCCTCTTACCTGAAAATGCCAGATATGCCCAATTTCATGATACAGAAGCGCCTTCATGCTCATCCTGCCGCTCCAGGACAGCTCCACTATTTTTTCCAGCCCCAGCAGGACGGCCGGACATCCTTCCAGCTCCGTCGCCCATCCTGCGCCGCTGCAAAGCCCCAGATAGAAAACGATCTTCATATCCGGCAGAATTCCCAGCTTCTGCTCCAGCTTTTCATTTAATCCCCCGACCGCTTCCAGAAAAGATTCGTGCGCCTCCGATGCCCGTTCCCTGTTTCCGTTCAGATTCTGAAGGACCGGAAGGATATCCCTCCGGAAATCATAATCCGCCGTATCCTCCAAAACCTTTTCTTTCAGTCCGGGCATGGCGGCATCCGCATAGCCTTCCCATCTTTTCAGAGAAAACCGCCCATCCTGAAAGCATGTAAAAACAGTATCCCACGTATCCAGAATTTCCAGCATCGTTCCGCCTCTTTTCCCAGAAAAAAATCCCCTTCCGGCACAATACGCTGATTCCGCAGAATGCGCAGGGGTACAGCCGAAAGCGGCGACACAATCCGCGAAGCGGAATTGTGCGTTGTACCCTGGAGCAGGCTGCGGTGCAGGCCATCCTGCCTTCTCCCGATCCTGTCTCCCGGCGGCGACTCGCCGCCGGTCCGAAGCTGTGCGCAGCCCTGACGGCTGCCTCCGGTTTCCCTGCCGGCAGGGGATTTCTTTTTTCAACATATCACAAAACCGGTCATATGAAAAGCCCCCTCTGTCCCGTTCACTACGGGGAGAAAGGGGGAGATATTGAGGTAAGAATAGGATTCATGTGCCGAAGGATCCGGGTATGATATCTCTGCATGCTATCCTGACAGGGCGCCCCGGCAGGCTGGGCGGTTAAAATTGGGAAATTCCTGTCCTGTAACCGTACCAAAAACGCCCTGCGACGGTTAAGATCCGCCTTTCAGGGGCCTGGAACCGTACATTTTGGGGTTCTTGGAAAACCGGTACGGTTAGGATCTGACTTTCAGGGGCCTGGAACCGTACATTTTGAGGCTCTTGGAAGACCGGTACGGTTAGGATCCGCCTTTCAGGGGCCTGGAACCGTACATTTTGGAGCCCTGTACGGTTCCAAGCTGATTTTCGGGGACCTGGAACCGTACATTTTTGAATCTTGTACGGTTAGGATCTCCTTTTCAGGGTTTGGGAACCGTACATTTCAGATTTGGGTACGGTTAGATTCCATTTTTTTGAAAATGGAACCGTATCATGGCCTGATTTGGCATCCTATCAAAATGTACGGTTCTGAATGCGTTTCCATGTACGATTCCGAATGCCTTTCCATGTACGGTTCCGAATGCCTTTCCGCGTTTCCCAACCGTATATGAGTGAAAATTTCCAGGAACAATTACAGCATCGTCCTGCGCAGGGTCTCGCCGTCCATGGCGCTCAGGTAAGCGGGCGCGATGTCGAATACGGTCTTGCAGCCGCACTGTCCTTCCTTTGCCAGACGGTACGCGGCACGGGCGAACGCAACGAGCACGGAAGAGGTGAAGGCCGGGTTGGAATCCAGCTTCAGGCTGTATTCGATCACATCGCCGTACTCCTCATTCCATCCGGTCTTTCCGGTGCGAATCACGAAGCCGCCGTGCGGGATACCGCTGTGGTCGCGCTTCATTTCCTCGGCGCTGATGAAATGCACGGTGGTATCATACTCGTCAAAGTAGTTGGGCATGGTCTTGATCTCTTCCTCGATCCGGGCAAGATCCGCGCCCTCCTCGGCTACTACGAAGCATTCCCTGGTGTGCTTTTCCCTGGTGGTCAGCTCCGGGTTCTCACCCGCGCGTACCCGCTCCAGCGCTTCCTCTACGGGAATGGTATACTGTCTGGCGTCCGCAACGCCTTCGATCCTGCGGACAGCGTCGGAATGGCCCTGGCTGACGCCCTTGCCCCAGAAGGTATAATCCTTGCCGCAGGGAAGGATCGCGTTGGCATACAGGCGGTTCAGGGAAAACATGCCGGGATCCCAGCCGCAGGAAATGATGCCCACCTTGCCGCTCTTTTTCGCAGCCTCATCCACCGCCGCGAAATGCTCCGGAATCTTCGCATGGGTATCAAAGCTGTCGATCACATTAAAATACTGAACATATTCCGGGGTCTGTGCCGGAAGATCCGTAGCGCTTCCGCCGCAGAGGATCATCACGTCGATCTCGTCCTTCATCGCCGCCGCTTCTTCCACGCGGCAGACCTTCACGCCTTCTGTCAGGATGGATACCGTTTCCGGATCTCTCCTGGTAAACACCGCCGCAAGCTTCATGTCCGGGTTCTGTTTAATGGCGCATTCCACGCCCTTTCCCAGATTTCCATATCCCAAAATACCGATTCTGATCTGTTCACTCATTTATGGAATCTCCTTTCTTTCCGCTGTCCTGAAAACCACAGCAATTTTCCGAATAACAGTATATACCAAAAACGGAAGGAAGCCAATTCTTTTTTCTGCAGCAGCCAGGCGAAAGGCCGCAGGCCTTGCGCCTGCACGGCTGCCGGCTCCGACATCCTATTCCGTCATATAATGATATGGGATATTGTGTCATATATAGGTACTTTTATACAATGTTTTTGAGTTTCATCTGTTATATAATATAATCTAACAGCTTTGGACAGGCAATTGGCCAAAGCTAAAAAAAGAAAGAGAGGTAATAATATGGAGTTTTTAAAATGCAATCCTAAATGGACACGGTTCCCCAAATCCGCAAGTATCGGTGAAACGGAGGTTACGATTATAACAGAAAAAGGCACAGACCTTTGGGCGAGGACATACTATGGATTTCAAAATGATAATGCTCCTGTGTTGCAAATTGAAACAAGTGAGAAATTTTTTTCTTTTGTTGTGAAGACAGAATTTGAAAGCTCAT
>DWUW01000246.1 GCA_019120525.1 Candidatus Eisenbergiella stercorigallinarum
GCGCGTCTTAAGCGAAGGGAATACTTACAGCTTCCATTACGAGGAGCGCGGCGCAGAGGAGCCGGATACAGACGGACAGAACACAGACGGACAGAACACAGACGGCGAGAATACGGATGTACAGGAAGGGACAGGCGAGACGGCATGACATATCAGGAAGCGGTGGCTTATATCGACGAGACGCCGAAATTTACGAAAAAAAATACTCTGGATCATACCCGGGCTTTTCTGAAAAGACTGGGCGATCCCCAGGAGAAGATGAAGATTCTCCATGTGGCGGGCACGAACGGAAAGGGCTCGGTCTGCTCCTTCCTGGCTTCGATGCTGAAGGCGGGGGGGAAGCGGACGGGACTTTTTACCTCGCCCCACCTGGTGAAGATCAATGAACGCTTTGTGGTGGATGAACAGGACGTCAGCGACGAAGAGTTTCTGGAGGCCTTCCATACGGTGATGGACTGCGTCGAGGAGATGAAGGAGGAGGGCTATCCCCATCCGACCTACTTCGAGCTGCTCTTCCTTATCGGCATGAAGCTTTTTGAGAGGGCAGGCGTGGAGTACCTGGTGCTGGAGACGGGGCTTGGCGGACGGCTGGATGCCACGAACTCCGTGGCCCATCCGCTGGTGTCGGTGATTACCTCCATCAGCCTCGACCACACGGAATATCTGGGCGATACGGTGGCAGCCATCGCCGGAGAAAAGGCGGGCATCATCAAGGAAGGGGTGCCGGTGGTCTACGACGCCTCCTGCCCGGAATCCGCGGAGGTCATCCGCAGGAGGGCGGAGGAGCTGCGCGCGCCAGCTTATCCTATTACTCCCAAAATGTATAAAATTTCCAAAACCACGAAGAAACATATTGATTTTTCGATTGATTCTGGGTATTATGATGATATCCGGCTGTCCATTTCCAGCGTGGCGGAATATCAGGTAAAAAATGCCGCCGAGGCGGTGACGGCCATCCGGGTCATTGACCGGGAGGGAGCTTTTACCGACGAGGTCATCCGTAAGGGCGTCGAAGAGATGCGCTGGCAGGGGCGGATGGAGACCGTGCTGCCGGGGGTCATTATCGACGGGGCCCACAATGAGGCGGGCGTGGAGGAATTCGTGAAGACGGCCAGAAGGCTGGAGGCCGATTACCCGGTGACGCTTTTGTTTGCGGCGGTGGGCGATAAGGATTACCGGCATATGATCGAGACGATCTGCCGGGAGCTTCGGCTGGAGCGGGTGATTGTGACAGAGGTAGGCGGCTACCGGAGCGTAGACGTGAAGGTGCCCGAGGAGCTGTTCCGGCAGTTCGGAGCGAAAAAGGTCACAGCCATTCCGGATGTGGAGGAAGCGTTTGACGAGGCGTTGAGAGAGCAGGGAGACGGCATTTTGTTCTGCGTCGGTTCCCTGTATCTGGTAGGAAATATAAAGAGTATCTTAGAGACAAGGAGGTCCGCACATGATTGATTTTGAAGAAGAGCTGAAGAAATTTCATCCGAGCCTTGAGGTGGAGCAGGTAGAAGAGAACGTGTACAAGAATAAGCCGAAGGATATGGCGGATCTTCTGGACGAGATGGTGAAGGAACTCAAAGGCGGCAGCCGTTACTAGTTTGGCGGACGCTGTACTGGAAGATCGAAAGATGAGGACCGGGGGAACAGGATTTTGTCAGAGGAGGAACCTATGCGTTGTATAAAATGTGGAGCAGTGCTGACCGATCCCGGCTACTGCAGCTCCTGCGGAACGGAGATTAAGATCTATGAAAGGCTCATCCGGCTGTCCAATACCTATTACAACATGGGTCTGGAAAAGGCGAAGGCGCGGAATCTTTCCGGAGCCATGAGCGACCTTCGTTACAGCCTGGAGCTGAATAAGAATCATATACAGGCCAGGAACCTGCTGGGCCTGATCTGCTTTGAGGTGGGCGACGTGGTGTCGGCCCTGACCGAGTGGATCATCAGCAAGAACCTGGAGCCGGAGAAGAATATCGCGGACGAGTACATCAACGCGATCCAGGCCAATCCGGCGAGACTTGAGACGATCAATCAGACGATTAAGAAATATAACCAGTCCCTGCTGTACTGCCAGCAGGGCAGCGAGGATCTGGCGATCATCCAGCTGAAGAAGGTGCTTTCCCTAAATCCGAAGCTGGTGAAGGCTCATCAGCTGCTGGCCCTTCTCTATATCAGGACGGAGGAATACGAGCGGGCGGGCCGGGAGCTTCGGCGGGCGCTGGCCATCGACAGGACAGACAATCTTTCTCTGCGCTATCAGGCGGAGCTGGAGGAACTGACCGGAAAGCCCGCGGGCCGGGAGCGAAAGCCGGAGAAGGAAAAGGAGACGAAGAAACCGGATATCATCTCCTACACCAGCGGCAACGAGACGATCATCATGCCGGCTGGCTATAAGGAAAATACGGGCGTAAATGTGATTCTGAATATTTTCATCGGCCTGGTGGTGGGCGTAGCCCTGATGTGGTTCCTGGCGGTTCCTGCCAAGGTGCAGTCCGTCCGCGGCCAGACGGCGGAGCAGATCCGGGAGTACAGCGACCAGCTGGCGGCCCGGCAGGCAGAGGTCAATGAGCTGCAGAGCCAGCTCGACGCCCTGCAGGGAGATCCGGAGGCGGAAGAGGAGGCGGAGGCAGAAGCGGGAGACAGCTATGAGCTTTTGATAGACGCCTATGTAAGCTTCCAGGCGCAGGATCTGGAGGGCGCGGCGGCGTCTCTGGACCAGGTAGATCCGGAACAGCTGTCTGACAATGCCAGAAGCATTTACAATCAGATTTACGGAAATGTACACGCCGATGAGATCCAGGCGCTCTTCGACGCGGGTGAGGCTGCCTATAATGCGCAGAATTATGAGGAGGCTGTCACGAACCTGCAGAGAGTGGTGGATTACGACGAGCGCTACAGCGACGGCTATGCCCTGTA
>DWUW01000247.1 GCA_019120525.1 Candidatus Eisenbergiella stercorigallinarum
TCGATATATTCATATTTTTTCTCCGTAATCTCCTTTTCATAGCTGCGGTCCGCCACGCCCTTCAGCTCAATGGGATGGTCCTTCTTCACCTCCGGATCATTTTCCAGCAGCTTGATGGCATGCCAGCGGACGGAGGAATGGTTCGGATAGCTGTCCTTCATCCGCTCTTCCAGCACAGAAAGCTTCGCCTCCAGCTCTTCTCCGTAGTTCAGGATGTCGCGCTTCGGCCCTTCCTCATAGTGATGCACCACCGCGTGCATCAGAATATCCAGCCCCGTCCGCTTTGCGGCGGAAACCGGCACGACCGGAATATCGCCCAGCATCTCCGGCAGGCGGTGCAGGTCGATCTCCATGCCCCGCTCCTTCACGATGTCCATCATATTGAGGGCCAGGATGACCGGCTTTCCCAGCTCCAGAAGCTGAAGCGTCAGATACAGATTCCGCTCCAGGCTGGAAGCGTCCACCACATTGACGATCGCCTCGATGTCATCGTCCAGCACACATTTTCTGGTCACCATCTCCTCGATGGTATAGCAGGTGAGGGAATAGATGCCTGGCGTATCCACCAGCTTCAGATCATACCCCTCATAGGTGATGTTTCCTTCGTATTTTTCCACGGTTACGCCGGGCCAGTTGGCCACCTTCAGCTTCGAGCCCGTGACCGCGTTGAACAGCGTGGTCTTTCCGCAGTTTGGATTGCCCACAAACGCCACATGAATATGATTGTCCGCTTTCATTCCGCCAGCTCCTCCTTTACCAGAATATGGGAGGAGATATCCTTCCCAAGCGCAAGCCTTGTCCCCCGCACATACAGGATCAGCGCGCCCTTTTTCTTACGGTTCAGAAGGGTCAGAGGCGTCCCTTCGATCAGGCCAAGAGCCTGCAGGCGTCTCGTAACCTCTTCCCCGGTCTCCATGCTTTCCACCCGGTACTTCCGTCCGGTTTTTCCTTCGTAAAGTGTCATGCTTCTGCCTTTCTCATGGGTTATTGATAATGATTCTCACCACGAAAAATTATATGCTCCGCCCTGTCCGTTGTCAATCGCGGGAATCTTTTGCTTTCCGGGCGGACTGTAGTATAATGAGAATGGCGGTCCAGAGAAAGTGCCGCCGGAAGGGAGAATCCATGATCAGAAAAGAAGAGCTTTCCTATCCTTTCATAAAAAAAGAGCCCCTGACGGGCAGCTTTCAGGGGATGCGCTATCATATTTCCATGGGGAAGGACTGTATCCGGGCCTGTACCTATCCGGACCGCTTCTGCTTCGTCAAAACCCCTGAGGAGGAGAAATGCTTTCAGGAGTTTCCGGACAGCCCGGATTCCATGCCCGCCATCCTCGAGTGGCTCAACGGCAGGATCGCCTTTTATCAGAAATAAGCAGGGCTGCCGGATGACAGCCCCTGCTGAAACGGTTTCCGGCAGCCTCAGTCTTTGCATTGATCAAATTCCGGATTAAAGGCATAGAAGTTTTTGGAATCCAGACGCTCCTGTACCAGACGGAGGGCTTCGCCGAACCGCTGAAAATGGACGATCTCCCGCGCCCGCAGGAAGCGGATGGGCTCCGCCACGTCGGAATCCTTCACGGTCCGCAGGATGTTGTCGTAGGTGGTCCTGGCCTTCTGTTCCGCCGCCATATCCTCCGTCAGATCCGTGATGATATCTCCCTTGGACTGGAACTCACAGGCGTTGAAGGGGATCCCTCCGGCGGCCTGCGGCCAGAGCGCCGTCGTATGGTCGATGTAATAAGGGCCGAAGCCGGAGGCTTCGATCTCCTCCATGGAAAGATCCTTGGTCAGCTGATAGACGATGGCGCCGATCATTTCAAAGTGGGCGAGCTCTTCTGTGCCAACATCTGTAAGAAGTCCGGCCACCTCCCGGTAGGGCATGGTATACCGCTGGGACAGATACCGCATGGAAGCGCCCAGCTCTCCGTCGGGGCCGCCGTACTGCGAGATGATGAACTGAGCCAGCTTTGCGTTGGGCTCCTTGATATGAATGGGAAACTGCAGTCTTTTTTCATAATTCCACATCAGCAGCAACTCCTTTCCCAGGGAAGAGGCGCCATGCCCCATTTCCACTCCCTGCCGCACGAACCGGCGGTCGCGATGTTTAACGGTTCATACTGGACCGCGTATTCGGCGGCCATCTGGTTGAGCATGCGGTTGTAGTAATCAAAATAGCTCAGGGCATCCCTGTCGTCGGGATGGGTATCCAGATATTCCGTCAGTTCCACGACAACAAAGCTGACGATGCTGATGTTTCGGAGGCTGCGCTCCTGATCCGAAAGGCAGTTCTTTGTGTTCATTTCACACATCTCCTTCCGGTAAAGGGTTTGTTCAGTTCAGGGAAAATAGTGCCGCAGCAGAAGGCTTCCTCCAGATTCTCGAAAATGCCGGTCATCCGCTGCCAGGGGACATAGGCCATGGCAAGGGGGAACTGCTCGCAGAACTCTCTTTGAGATTTTACTTCCTGCATAAATCTCCTCTCATCATTTTCGGTTTCTTTTAATAGTATAGTATGTGAGAGTTCTGCGCGGGTTCCTTCCATTCTTACTGCGCGATAAACCAGAAGCTGGCAAAATCGTCCTTCATCACGCGGTAGGTCTGCAGCTCGCAGGTATAGGAGAACTGGCGGATCAGGCCGCCGTTTACATCGTATTCGCCGAACACGTTGGCGGTCCCGCTGTTGACCACCAGGTTGTCCCCGCAGGGCGTCACGTTGGACACGATGCTGGAGTAGGGCACGTCAAAGGCATGCGCCAGGCTGAAGGTTTTCTCCCCTTCGTCCACCAGATAGACGTACACGTGGGATTTGAGGGAGTCGCTGGCAAGGACGGTTCCCACCTCCTCCGGCAGGTCTTCGATCTCATAATCGTCCCTGGTTCCGTTGACCCAGTAATTGTTGTCGAACATCATCAGGTAGTACTGATCCTCTTTTAGTCCCTCTCCTTCGTAGTATTCCACCGTATGCTGGCCGTACTGGGGCGTGAAATCTCCCACCTGGGCATAGGAATATTCCTCATACGGCGTCCCCTTCCAGTAGTCCTCATCGCCGATCAGATAATCGATCTGCGGATCCGTGTGGATGTCCTTTATCTTGATGATCGTGGAGGTCTCCCGGGAGCTCACGATCACGCTGTCGTCCTTTGGCAGATACTGGATGGTGTTCAGATGGATCCAGTCCTTCTGTCCGGCCAGCCAGAAAAACTCGTCCGTAGCGGTCAGCTCGGAGGCGTCGTTTTCGTAATAATCGGAAAAAATATCCTTAAAATCCAGGATCTCCTTCACCTCTCCTGTTTCCAGATCCACCTCGATGGTCATGTCCTCCAGGTTCAGCTCGTCCGTGGCATCGCTCGCCAGGGCGACGATCCTTCCTTCGTCTCCTTCCAGCACCATATCATGATGCAGTTCCCAGTCTCCGGTATCATAGACCGCAACCGCCTGTCCCAGCCGGTTGACCTGGGCGATCTTGTAGGCGGAGGCGCAGACCGTCATGTTTCCTTCATACCAGAGGATACGGTCCAGTCCGTAGCCCTCCAGCACCATTTCATAGCGCATGACGCCGTCGTTGTCATAGAAAAAGGCATAGCCCGTGTGGCCTCCGACCCGAATCATGGCGTAGAGGCCGTCGGACAGCTCCGCCTGGCTTTCCCCGTCCTCTCTGTCAAGGATGATATCATAGCCGGACATGGTCTCCGGCATATGGATGGTAAACGTGGATGTGCTGATCACCTTCCCCCGTTTTCCCAGAAGCTCCATCGTTACCGTATTTTCCTCGCCCGCGATCAGGCCGATCATCTGGAACTCGTGGCGGGTGCGGGTGCCGCCTCCCTCATAGGCCGTCTGCGTATAGTCGGGGATGTCCGCGTTTTCCACATGGATGGTGTAGCGGATATTTCCTGCCCTGCGGGTGTCAAAATACAGGTACAGGCCGTTGCTTCCGGTGCCGAAGGGATTGAGGATGGCAAGCGGAGCCTCCATGGTAAATTCCGCTTCCTTCGCCATCTTCACGATCGCGGCGGCAAGCCTTCTCTGCACATCCTCGTCGTAATAGGTAAAGCCCTCTTCCTCATTCTCATCGGGAAGCACTCTGGAAACCGGGATCGATGCCTCCACATCCGCCTCGAAGACCGACACGTCAAGGGACGCGTCCGATGTGAGCAGGTCGCCCGTCTCAATGGACCAGTCGTCGCGGATGGCGGTTTCCGCGGAAAGGAAGCTTTTCGCGTAGAGAAAAACGCCGATCACCACAACGATCAGCACGACCAGTATGGCAAGTCCAATGATCAGTTTCTTTTTCTTTTTCATGGTGAGATATCTCCTTTCCGGCCTCTGCCGGTAAGCTCACAGCATTTTTTGTCATGCGCCGATCTTTTCAAAGATCATTGCGATTCCAAGGATCACCAGCACCACGCCGGTGGCACGGTTTGTGTTCTCCGGCTTCATCCGGTTGGAGAGAGCGGAGGTTGCGACGGAGCCAAGAAGGGTAAACAGGGTACACAGAAACAGCGCCGGCGTCATCCCCGTAATATCCCCGAAATAGAAATGGGAGGCTGCTCCGGTCAGGGCCGTGAAGGTCATGACGAACACGCTGGTTCCCACGGCGGTTTTCAGGTCATAGCCCAGGACAAAGGTGAGGATGAACAGCATCATCATGCCCCCGCCCAGTCCCATGAAGCCGCAGTAGAAGCCGATGCAGATGCCGCAGATCACGGCGATCACGGTCTTGCGCTTTCCCGTGCTTTTGGTAAAAAAGGAGGTCCTTCCGGTAACCGGCTTCAGGATGAAGCGCAGTCCCATAAGAAAGCTTGCGAAGATGGAGAAATATCCCATCTCCAGATCCGGCATGTACTGGGAAAAATAGCTTCCCGCCACGGTCATGGCAAGGACGCTCGCCAGCATGAAGCTTCCGTTTTTCAGATCGATGTTGCCGTGCTTTTTGTAGATCCAGGCCGCAAGCGCCGACGCAAGCACGTCGGACGCAAGGCCGATCCCCACGGATTCATACCAGGGATAGCCCAGAAAGGCGATCAGCATGGGAGCGATCACCGTGGCGGCGGACAGTCCCGCAAAGCCCGTGCCGATCCCGGCGGCAAGCCCTGCTGTCAGGCAGACAAGAAACATTTCCAGCATCATCTAGTCTCCCCCAGAAAGAACAGCGCCACGGTTCCCGGCCCGGAATGGGTCCCTATGGTCGGTCCGATCTCGTTGATCAGAAAATCCGTGATGCCGAAGCGCTCCTGCACCAGCTGTCTGACGTATTCCGCGTCCTCCGTGCAGTCGCCGTGGCTGATGAACACGCAGTCGTTCTGATCCCGGAAGCTTCCCATCTGCTTTTCCATCATGTCCACCAGGGACTGGAGGGATTTCTTCCTTCCGCGCACCTTTCCCACCGCGGTCAGATGCCCTTCCTCATCCACGTGGAGCAGAGGCTTGATCCCCGCGAGCGTTCCCACAATGGCCGTGGCTTTGCTCACGCGTCCGCCTCTGTGCAGATGAAACAGGTCGTCCACGGTGAAGACGTGCACCAGGTTTTCCTTATGCGCCTCCACCCACTGCGCCGTCTCCTCCAGGCTCTTTCCCGCTTTCTTCAGCTGCACCGCCTTATGTACCAGAAGCCCCTCTCCCAGAGAGGCGCACAGGGTGTCCGCCACGATGATCCTGCAGTCCGGCCGCTCCTCCATGATCTCCCTCGCGGCAAGGCTCACGTTGCCGCAGGTGCCGCTTAATCCCGAAGAAAAGGAAAGCACCAGAAGCTGTCTGCACTCCTCAAGGAAGCCGTTCAGATATTCCTTCGCCGTCTCGGGATTTACCTGAGAGGTGGTCGGCATCATGCCGCCCCGCATCCGGTCGTAGAATTCCTTTACCTCCATCTTCCGCTCTCCCCCGTAGGAGACGCCGTCCACAATATAAGGAAGCACCATGACGCCGATCCCGTTGTCCCGGATATAGCTTTCGGGAAGGTCCGCGGTCGTATCCGTTATGATCTTAAAATCTTCCATTCGTTTCCTCCATCGTTTTTCCTTTTTCCACAAATCCGCCCTATATTCTACACGCGCAGGCAGAAAAATTCAATACTCCGGCACAGCTTTTTCTCACATCCTGGCAAATGGCCGTTACAGTTCACTCGTCCGCCAGAACCAGGCAGATGTCGTGCTTGCACGAACAGATGACTGGCTCTGAGCGGACGAAGGGAGCGCCCGTTTAATGAGCAAGAAATCGCCAAGGCGATTTCTCGTAGCTGCGAAGCAGCGGAGAGCGCGTAGCGCGGCTTTGCGAATGGCGCGGAGTGAACTGTAACCAAATGCCCATTCCTGTCAGCTGCTCTCCGGGCTTACCGGT
>DWUW01000248.1 GCA_019120525.1 Candidatus Eisenbergiella stercorigallinarum
TCCTTCCGGAACGCGTCCATGATCTGATCCGGGGACACCTCCCCCTGCTTTTCGGAGATGGCCTGGATCACGTTGGCGAACTCCCGGTGCATGGCCTTCGGCAGCTTGAAGCCGAAATAGGTATCCATGATAAAGGCTACGCCGCCCTTGCCGGACTGGGAATTGATGCGCACGATGGGCTCATATTCCCTTCCGATATCCGCCGGGTCGATGGGCAGATAGGGCACCTGCCAGATTTCCGATTTCCTTTCCTGCATGGCGTGCACGCCCTTGTTGATCGCGTCCTGA
This sequence comes from Candidatus Eisenbergiella stercorigallinarum, assembly GCA_019120525.1. GTDB lineage: Bacteria > Bacillota > Clostridia > Lachnospirales > Lachnospiraceae > Eisenbergiella > Eisenbergiella stercorigallinarum. The sequence continues at coordinate 289 of DWUW01000248.1, forward strand.
TGGGAACCGGAAAACGCGGTAAACACAAGCTTGCCCGCATAAGGGTGCCTGGCGTCGATGGGCATCTTGCAGCATCTTTCATAAATCTCGATGATATCGTTGATATGCTCAATGTTCAGCTTCGGATCAATCCCCTGGGAGAACATGTTGTACGCGATGGTAAGAACGTCCACGTTTCCGGTGCGCTCGCCGTTTCCGAAAAGGGTTCCCTCCACGCGCTCCGCCCCCGCCAAAAGCGCAAGCTCCGCGCTCGCCACGCCGGTTCCCCGGTCGTTATGGGGGTGTACGCTTAAGATGATGCTCTCCCGGTCCTTAAAGTGCCGGTTCATCCACTCGATCTGGTCCGCGTACACGTTGGGCGTGTTCATCTCCACCGTGGAAGGGAGGTTAATGATCATGGGGTCCTCCTTCGTCGGCCCCCAGGTTTCCTGCACCGCCGTACAGATCTCCAGCGCGAAATCCAGCTCGGTCCCGGTAAAGCTTTCCGGAGAATACTCCAGGATGATCTTCCCCGGGAATTTTGCCGCATGCTCCTTCACCATCTTCGTACCGTCCACGGCGATCCCGATGATCTCCTGCCTCGACGCATGGAATACCACGTCCCTCTGGAGGGTGGACGTGGAATTATAGATATGCACCACCGCCTGCTTACAGCCCTCGATCGCCTCGAAGGTACGGTCGATCAGCTCTTTCCTGCACTGGGTCAGGACCTGGACGCATACGTCGTCCGGGATCAGCCTTCTGTCCACCAGCTGCCTGAGGAAATCAAACTCGATCTGGCTCGCCGCAGGGAAACCGATCTCGATCTCCTTAAATCCCAGCTTGACCAGATACTGGAACATCTCCACCTTCTCTTCCACGACCATGGGATCGATGAGCGCCTGGTTCCCGTCCCGCAGGTCCACGCTGCACCAGACGGGCGCCTTTTCGATCTCCTTATTGGGCCACTCCCTTTCCGGATAGTATACTACCGGATTTTTCTGATATCTCCTGTAATTAAGCATCTCTTTTCTTTCCTTTCCATACATCAAAAAGACGGGCCATCCGGCATTCCTGTCCGGCAGCCCGTCGTCCCATCCTATTCCCCGAGACCGCTTTCGATCGCGCTGACCAGTGCCTTCAGCGCCTCCTCCTCATCTACTCCTTCGCAGGTAAGCTCTATCTCATCTCCGCATTTCACACATGCTCCCAATACGCTCAGCACGCTCTTCGCGTTTGCCGTGCTGTCCCGGAATGTAAATGTGATCAGCGATTTAAACTGCATGGCCTCCTTGCAAAGATTTCCCGCGGGCCTTAAATGCAGCCCTGTCGGGTTCTTGATTACTACCTTCTGGCTTACCATGACATCAACCTCCTGTTTTCCCGTGTCCGAAAATCCGGCGTCCTTCTCCCTGTCCCAGCCGCTTTTCATCAAATTCAGTATAGCATTAATTTATGGATATCTCAAGGCTTACAGCATGATATTCTGGATCAGCTCCGCAAGCTTCTTCGCCTCTTTTTCGATCATATCCTGATCCTTTCCTTCGATCATGACGCGGACCTTCGGCTCCGTGCCGGACGGACGGATCAGGACCCTCCCTTCCCCGGCGAATTTCCGGTCGAGCTCCTCAATGGCTCCGGCGATCTCCGGATATTCCATATACCGGTCCTTCTTATGGTTGGGAACCTTGGCGTTTACCAGCGCCTGCGGCATGACCGTCATAACCTTTGCCAGCTCGGAAAGAGGCTTCTTCGTATCCACCATGACCTGAAGCAGATGCAGCGCGGACAAAAGGCCGTCGCCGGTCGTATTCTCATCCAGGAAAATGATGTGGCCGGACTGCTCTCCGCCCAGGCTCGCGCCGATCTCCCGCATGCGCTCCAGCACATATCGGTCTCCCACCTTCGTCTGTTCCATATTCAGGTGTTCGCGTTCCCCCATTTTGAAAAAGCCCAGATTGCTCATCACTGTGGCAACGATCGTATCCTTTTTCAGCTTTCCCTGGTCCCGCATATGGACGCCCACGATGCCCATGATCTGGTCTCCGTCCACGATCTCCCCGTTCTCGTCCACCGCAAGAAGCCGGTCCGCGTCTCCGTCAAAGGCAAGCCCCACATCCGCCTTTTCATATACGACCCTGGCCTGCAGCTCTTCCATATGGGTAGAACCGCAGTTCGCGTTGATATTTGTGCCGTCGGGCATATTGTGGATGGGAACCACAGACGCGCCCAGCTCCCTGAGGGCCTCAACGGAAGTATAATGCGCAGCGCCCTCCGCGCAGTCCACCACGATCTTCATGCCGGAAAGATCCACCGGTACCGTCTGGACCGCGTGATTGATATATTCCTCCCTCGCGTCTGTCCGGTACTTGATCTTCCCCACCATGGTCCCGGTCGGGAATTCCACTCCGCGCATGCCGTTCCTGATCAGTTCTTCAATCTCGTCCTCCATGCTGTCCGGCAGCTTATAGCCATTCCCGTCAAAAAACTTGATGCCGTTGAATTCCACCGGATTGTGCGACGCGGAGATCACAACTCCCGCCTCCACCTTGTATTTTTTCGTCAGGTAAGCAACCGCCGGGGTCGGGATCACGCCCACATACACCGCGTTCGCGCCCACGCTGCAGATTCCCGCCATCAGCGCGTTCGCGAGCATGTCTCCCGAAATACGGGTATCGCATCCCACCATGATGGTCGGACGATGATCGTTCTCCCTGGTCAGGACCGTAGCTCCCGCCTGTCCGAGCTGCATCGCCAGGGCAGGCGTCAGCTCTTCGTTCGCCACTCCTCTTACTCCGTCTGTTCCAAATAATCTTGCCATAATCCTTTATCCTTTCCTGCCGCTTCAAAGACACGGTATTTTATGCCTGCCGCCGCGGCGATATTCTCATCCGGGCGCCGACTCCTGCGCTGCGGCCCCCGCGTCCGCCGTACCGGCGGCCGCTTCTCCCGCAGCTCCCTGGGCCGCAGTCGTCTCTGCCATCACATTCACCGATGCCCTCACAGTCCCAACCTGGGATACCCCGGCAGGAACGGAAACAGAAACCTCCATGTCCACATTCCCTTCTGTCAGCAGGGACAGGCCGTTTTCCCGCATCCAGGCTGCCACGTCAATGGTTCCGGAAAGCTGTGATACGTCAACCGCGTCCAGATTTTCCTGCAGCCCCCTCAGGCGGATGTATACCGGGTCTCCCGCATCCAGCGTCACCTGCCAGCCATCCGGCACATTCAGGATCTGGATCCGGTCCGGGACCAGCTGTCTGGTTGCGTCCTCCAGAGGCTCCACCACCGCGGTAACCGTTACCCGCCCATTGAAGCCGTCTGCGGAGGTATTGACCAGGCTCACGCCGTCCGGAAGATATTGCCGGATGTCGATCAGCTCCACCACATCCTCCTCGGCATCTGTCAGATCCAGTGCCTCCGGAGGGATTACAACGGATTCCAGGCTGGCCAGGGTACTGCTCCTGCCCGCCACTGTTATCCGGTCAGGCGCGCAGGTCACTACGCCGGTCGCTTCATATCCAGCTGCCGGCTCTCCCGACGCAGAGGCCGATACGGAAATCTCCTTTGTCTGCAGGATGGTGATAGACACGCTGGACGTGCTGACACTCTTGGAAATCCTGCTGCTTGTGATCTCATTGCCGTCCGCGTCATACAGACGGATCGGCTCGCTGATATTGATGCTCTCCGTCAGCCCTTCCACGTTGGCCTCCACCACGGCGCGGCTCACCTGGGAAACCAGGGACTGAGGGCCGGAGATCCGCAGCGCATTCCCATCCGTCGTCATTACGCCGCTCACGATATATCCGTCCGCGGGCGTTCCGACCTGATCGATCTCGATCACCAGCTGACGCTCCATCCGCTCCTCCACCGCAAGACGGACCATATCGATGTTCCCCCTGATCTCCACCTGATTTCCGGAGGTACGTCCCGCGGACAGGCGGATAGGCACCGTATTGGTAAAGGAAAGCTCGGAAAAATCCGCTGTCGCCGTGATATCCGAAGCGCTGATATTTTCCAGCACGGAACGGTTGGCCCGGACAGTCACCGTCACCCGGTCCGTATCGTCCAGCACCTCATAGGTCATCCCTTCCTCCGTGAGCAGGGAAGTATTTTCCAGCTCCACCGGGATATTCCGGTAAATTTCCGTATCTACCGGATCATTGATGTTGACCGATACCAGCCACAGCAGCCCGGAAAAAATAACAGCCAGAATCTTCAGACCGATATTGTTAAAAAGCTTACCTGTTTTTTTCATGCTTCGGCCGTCCTTTCCAGATCCTGCCCTTTACCCTGCTGACCGTCCCTTTCTTTTCCTTTTCTCCGTCGGGCTTGTTCTGGATCTTTTTCAGTTCCTCCTCCAGTTCCGTGCCGGTCAGGCCGCGCGACAGGCTCCCTTCGTACGCCACGCTGATCTGCCCGGTTTCTTCCGACACGATCACCGTCATGGAATCCGTCGCCTCGGACACGCCGACACCCGCCCTGTGCCTGGTTCCCAGCTCCTTGCTTAAGGACATGTTGTCGGAAAGCGGCAGGTAACAGGTCGCGGATGTGATCCTGTCGCCCCTTATGATCACCGCCCCGTCGTGGAGCGGCGTGTTATGCTCAAAGATATTGATCAGAAGCTGGCTGGTAACAATACCGTCCACAGCGATGCCGGTCCGTTCATATTCCGTCAGCGGCTCGTTCTGTTCCACAACGATCAGGGCGCCCGTCTTTACCTTTCCCATCTCCACGCACGCCTTGGAGATCTCGTGGACCGTTTTATCGGAAAACCGTCCGTCTGTCCCCTTGCTCTGCTCAAAAGGAAACAGGGAAGAAAGAAATTCCTTTTTGCCAAGCTGCTCCAGGGCTCCCCTCAGCTCCGGCTGAAGGATAACCAGGAGGCCGAAGGCTCCGTATATCAGCGCATTCTGGGCGATCCAGAGAATGGTATTCATTTCAAAAATGGCCGCGACAAGGATGAATACCATGATGAAGATCACGCCTTTTACAAAGACCCACGCCTTGGT
>DWUW01000249.1 GCA_019120525.1 Candidatus Eisenbergiella stercorigallinarum
CATCCAGACATTCCGTGAGGATACGGATCATTTCATCCACGTCCCTCTCCGAGATCACAAGGGGCGGGACAAAACGGATGATATTGCTCCCCGCGTTGATCAGGATCAGCCCCTTCTCCAGCGCACGGCTGATGATGTCCCCCACGGGGATGGAGCAGGCAAGTCCCCTGAGCAGGCCGATTCCCCGGCTTTCCTCGATGAAATCATAGCTCTGCGCCAGCTTCTCCAGCTTTTCTCCCAGATAGTCTCCCACCCGGTTTACATTTTCCAGGATACGCTCCTTTTCAAACAGCTCGAATACCTTGCAGACGGCAGCCCCGGCCAGCGGATTGCCACCATAGGTTGTGCCGTGGTCCCCGCTTGTCAGGGAATGGGCCCCCACCTTCTCCGTCATCGCGAACGCTCCCACCGGCACGCCGCAGCCCAGGGCCTTTGCCATGGTCATGATGTCCGGCTTCACACCGTAACGCTGCCAGGCGAACATGGTCCCGGTCCGTCCCATGCCGCACTGGATCTCGTCCAGGATCAGCAGGATATCCCGCTCATCGCAGAGCGCACGCAGCTTCTTTAAAAATTCTCCGTCCGCGGGATGGATGCCGCCCTCTCCCTGCACGGTTTCCAGGATGATGGCGCAGGTACGGTCGTTCACCTGAGAAAGCACGCTGTCAAAATCGTTCAGGTCCGCGAACCGGATATTTCCGATCATGGGCTCGAACGCCTCCCGGTAATGGGGATTTCCGGTTACGGACAGCGCCCCAAAGGTCCTTCCGTGGAAGGAATGGTTCATGGCGATGATCTCATGGTCCGTGCGCCCGTCCTTCAGGTACGCGTACTTTCTGGCCGCCTTCAGCGCTCCCTCAACGGCCTCCGCCCCGCTGTTGGTAAAAAACACCCGGTCCATGCCGGAGGCTTTTTTGATGCATTTTGCCGCCTCAATGGCAGGCACGTTGTAATAATAGTTGGAGGTATGGATCACCTTATCGATCTGCGCCTTCAGCGCGTCGTTGTATTCCCGGTTGTTATAGCCAAGCGCAAACACCGCGATGCCAGCCACGAAATCCAGATAGCGCTTTCCGTCCGTGTCGTAAAGATACACGCCGTCGCCGTGGTCCAGCACCACCTGATACCGGTTGTAGGTATGCAGCAGCGCTGCCTCCGCCTCATCGATATACTGCTTCATCTGTTCGCTCATGCCCGTCTGCTCCTTTTTTTCTGACTCAGGTATCTCTCCTGTCATGTGCCCCGTCCTGTCAGGCATCCCCGTCCTGAATGATGGCCGTTCCGATTCCCTGATTGGTGAAGATCTCCAGCAGCATGCAGTGGGGGATCCGTCCGTCCAGGATATGTACCCGGTTGACGCCGTTTCTGATGGCGGAGGTGCAGTTGCCCAGCTTGGGAAGCATGCCGCCCCCGATCACGCCGCCGGCGATCAGCTCCTCCGCCTGGCTGGCCGTCAGCCTGGAGATAAAGGTGGATTTGTCGTTAATATCCCGGTACAGCCCTTCGATATCCGTCAGGAATACCAGCTTGTCGGCGCCCACCGCCTTCGCGATGGCGCAGGCCGCGTCGTCCGCGTTGATATTGTAGGTCTGGAAATTCTCATCCAGGCCGATGGGCGCGACGATGGGCAGGAAATCCTTTTCCAGAAGGTCATAGATCACCTTGGGATCCACCCGGGTAATGTTCCCCACGAAGCCGATATCTTTGCCGTCAGAATACTTTTTTTCCACTCTCAGGAGTCCGCCGTCCTTGCCGCTGATGCCGACGGCCTTTACGCCCAGCTCCTCCACCATGGTCACCAGATTCTTGTTGACCCGGCCAAGGACCATCTCCGCGATCTCCATGGTCTCCTCATCCGTGACCCGCAGCCCGTTGACGAAAGCGGGTTCCTTCCCCACCTTTTCCACCCAGCGGCTGATGGCCTTTCCGCCGCCGTGTACGATGATGGGCTTGAAGCCGACCAGCTTTAAAAGGGTCACGTCCTTGATCACATTTTTCTGCAGTTCCTCGTTACTCATGGCGCTGCCGCCGTATTTGACCACAATAATCTTCCTGTTGAATTTCTGGATGTAGGGAAGCGCCTCGATAAGCACCGACGCTTTCTGCATCACCTGATCCATTTCCCTCTGTTCCATATCCGTTTCCTTCCGCCGCGTTCTGCGGCCTGTTTTTCATTTCGCGCTCAGGACCGGTAGTCCGCGTTGATCTTCACATAATCATAGGAAAGGTCGCAGCCCCAGGCTGTCGCCTCCGCCTCTCCCATCTTCATGTCCACCAGGGCTGTGACCTCCGGGCAGGACAGGATGCGGGTTGCTTCCTCCTCGCTGTAATCCGCCGCGCTTCCGTTCTGATAGATGAGAATTTTTCCCGCCTCGCTCTCGATAAAAAGCTCGATGGCTTCCGGATCAAATCCGACGCCGGAATACCCCAGCGCGCAGAGGATCCTGCCCCAGTTGGCGTCATGGCCGAAGATGGCCGCCTTGGTCAGGCTGGAGCAGATGACGGACTTCGCCAGCGTCCGGGCGTTCTCCTTTGTGTCCGCGTGGACCACATGACACTCGAACAGGGCGGTGGCTCCCTCTCCGTCTCCGGCCAGCATTTTCGCAAGCGTCACGTTCACCTCATGAAGGGCCTCGCAGAAAAGGCGGTAGTCCTCATTTTTTTCCGTGATCTCAGGATTTCCCGCGCAGCCGTTGGCCAGTACCAGCAGCGTATCGTTGGTGGACATATCCCCGTCCACGGAGATCATGTTGAAGGTATCTGCCACATCCGCCCGCAGCGCTTCCTGCAGAAGCTCTTTCGAGATCGCCGCGTCCGTGGTCACAAAGCCCAGCATGGTGCACATATTGGGATGGATCATCCCGCTTCCCTTCGCCATGCCTCCGATGGTGACCGTCTTTCCGGAAAGCTCGACAGTAACCGCCGCCTGCTTGGAATGGGTGTCCGTAGTCATAATGGCTTCCGCCGCCTCCCGGCCCGCGTCCTCCGTATCGGAAAGCGCTCCCGCCAGCGCCTTCACGCCCTCCGTGATCCGGTCCATGGGAAGCTGCATCCCGATCACGCCCGTGGAGGCCACCAGCACCGCAGTCTCCGGGATCCCAAGCGCTTCTGCCGCGGCCTGCGCGGTCTGTTTACAGTACTGTCTTCCCTGCTCTCCCGTACAGGCGTTGGCGATCCCGGAATTGGCCACCACCGCATGAACCGCAGAAGCGTTTTCCACAATCTCCCGGTCCCAGACTACCGGAGCCGCCTTCACCACGTTGCTGGTGAACACGCCCGCCGCCCGGCATGGCGTGCGGCTGAACACCATCGCCATGTCCTTTCTGTTCTGATATTTGACCTGCGCCTTCACGCCTGCCGCCTCAAATCCCTTCGCCGCGGTCACCCCGCCTGTGATGTGCTTCATGTCTACTCCTATTTCCGCTGCCCGCAGGGCAGCTTTTAATCAAAGGAATTGACCGTAAGGTCAATTCCCAGGACGAAAGCCCCCGGCTTTCGTCCGCCTCTTCTCCCCGCCGCCTCTGGCGGCATTTCATCTTCTATTCATTGAACCGCTCGATGTTTTTTTCATTCAGGACAAAATCATAATAATTCAGATCCTCCCGCTTCGTCCAGCCGATGGTCTTCCAGAACATGTTCCCGATATCGTTCCTGGTAAAGGCGATGAGGGAAACCTTGCTGATATTCTCCCGCTTCAGGGCATTCATGCAGAACACCACCATGGACTTTCCGATGCCGCGCATCCGGTACTGCGGATCCACGCACACATGATACAGACAGCCTCTCCTGCCGTCGTGGCCGCAAAGGATCGCGCCCACCACTCTGCCGTCCTCAATGGCGACCACACTGGTATCCGGGTTCCGTCTTAAGAAGCGCTCCACCCCTTCCCTAGAATCATCGATGCTGCGGATGGAAAAGCCCTTGATCTTATGCCACAGCGCGCTCACATTTTCATAATCCTCGATCGTCATTTTGCGAAGCATGTTCGTTTCCTCGGTTTCCGCCGCGAAGCGGCTCTTTTCTTTTCTGTTTTTGAAAGATCCCTTGCAGTTTACGCCTCTGCGGCGCGTCTGTCAATCGGGCCGCCCCGGGTCATCCTGTTCTGACAGCTCCGGCAGGATTACCTTCCAGGCCTCTGTCAGCCGCTGCAGGCTCCAGGCCGCGTTGGCCGGGCTGGTGGAAGGCAGGCAGACCGCTTCTGTCCCGGCGGAGGGCAGGCAGTATTTCCGGTAAAGGCGGGCCGCCGCAGAGCCGTTGGCATAAACGGCGCTGATCCGGCTTTTCTGAAGAAGTCCCGCGATGTCGTTCGCCTTTACGCTGCGGATGGAGCTGTCGCTGGAGCCCACGATCTCGCAGGAGGCGATCACATCCCAGACGGCGATCCTGTTTTCCAGCAGGAAGCGGGTCTTTTCCGGGATGGTCCCGGGCGTTTCGGTTTTCAGAAGCGCCGCGAGCACCTTCCAGAACCGGTTCTGCGGGTGGCCGTAATAAAAATGCTGCTCCCGGGATTTTACGGAAGGAAAGGTTCCCAGGATCAGGATCCGGGAAGCGCCGTCATACACCGGGGCGAATTCATGGACCACCCGCTCATGGACCGCCGCTTTCGAAGCGCGGGACGGATCCTGTTCCCTTTTCATCCCTGTCCTCCTTTCCCCGTTCTCCTCATCCCTGTTTCCCCGGAACACAGACCTACGGGAAAAGGGGGACAAGCGTAAGCCCCGTCTCCTCGGGAAGGCCGAACATGAGGTTCATGTTCTGCACGGCCTGCCCTGCCGCGCCCTTTACCAGATTGTCCATGGCGCCCATCATGATGACGCGCCCGGTGCGTTCGTCGATGACGAAATTCACGTCCACATAGTTGCTGCCCTCCACCCAGCGGGTCTCCGGGCAGACGCCGGCAGGCAGGACGCGGACGAAGCGTTCGGAGGCATAATACTTTTCATAGGCCGCGCGCACCTCTTCGGAAGAAGGGAGGCGTCCGTCCTTTTTCTTTAAGGAAGCGTAAGCGGTGATCAGGATCCCCCGGTTCATAGGCACAAGATGGGGGGTAAAATTCAGAAGCACCGGCCCGCCCGCCGCCAGGGAAAGCTGTTCTTCGATCTCCGGCGTATGTCTGTGGGACGCCACTCCGTAGGCTTTGATGTTTTCATTCACCTCACAGAACAGGTTGTTCACCTTCGCCCCTCTGCCCGCGCCGGAGGTTCCGCTCTTGGCGTCGATGATGAGGGTGGAGGGCTCGATCAGCCCTTCCTTTATCAACGGATAAACGGACAGGGTGGAGCAGGTGGGATAGCAGCCCGGATTCGCCACCAGCCGCGCGCCCTTCACCGCCTCCCGGTTGATCTCGCACAGGCCGTAGACCGCTTCCGGCAGATACTGCGGAGCCGCGTGGGTGATGCCGTACCATTTTTCATACACCGCCACATCCTTCAGCCGGAAGTCCGCGCTCAGATCCACGATCTTCGTCCCGGAAAGGATCTCGTCATTCACCAGCGAAGCGCACAGGCCCTGGGGCGTGGCCGTAAAGATCACGTCAGCCTTCTTTGCCAGCGCTTCCATATTATCGTCCATGCAGGAGGCGTCCACCAGCTCAAACATGTTCCGGTACACGTCCGCGTATTTCTGATCGATATAGCTTCTGGAGCCGTACCAGACGATCTCCGCCTGCGGGTGCGCAAGCAGCAGCCTGACCAGCTCGCCGCCCGCGTAGCCTGTAGCTCCGATAATTCCCGCCTTTATCATCCGTCTATCCTTCCTTTCCTTATCCATATGGACCATGTCCCGGTCCCGGTTATCTTCCAGGAGCCGCCCTTCCGGCCGGATACGGAACCCTTTCGCCGTATCCGCCGGGTTCAGGCCCTTTCCAGTATAATCGGAAAAAAGCCCTCTGACAATCCTCATCTTGGCCCATTCCTCCGCCGTTTCGCATAATTATACTTCCAACTTGCATATTATGCAACACCATTTTCATTTTCTGTATAATATGCCGAAAGTATAGCATATTGTATGCATATTTTTTCACTTGCAATACAAAAGGTTTTGTTGTATATTAGTTGAGAGTTAAGCGCCGCGCCTGCGGCCAAATGGAGAAATATGGAGGAACAGATACCAATGAAAGAAAAAGTCATTCTTGCCTATTCCGGCGGACTGGACACCACGGCGATCATCCCGTGGCTGAAGGAAAATTTTGATTATGAAGTGATCTGCGTCTGCATCGACTGCGGCCAGGAGGAAGAGCTGGACGGACTGGAGGAGCGCGCCAAATTCTGCGGCGCTTCCAAGCTGTACATCCTGGATGTGGTGGATGAATTCTGCGACGAATATGTAATGCCCTGCGTGAAGGCGCACGCCGTTTATGAGAACAAATATCTGCTGGGCACGTCCATGGCAAGGCCCCTGATCGCCAAGAAGCTGGTGGAGATCGCCAGGAAGGAAGGCGCTGTCGCCATCTGCCACGGCGCGACCGGAAAGGGCAACGACCAGATCCGTTTCGAGCTCGGCATCAAGGCCCTGGCTCCCGATATCCGGATCATCGCCGCCTGGAGAAGCGACAAGTGGACGCTGGATTCCCGTGAATCCGAGATCGAATACTGCAAAGCCCACGGCATCGACCTGCCCTTCTCCGCGGATTCCAGCTACAGCCGGGACCGCAACCTCTGGCACATCAGCCACGAGGGGCTGGAGCTTGAGGATCCCGCCAACGAGCCCAATTACGACCATCTCCTTGTCCTTGGGACCACGCCTGAAAAGGCTCCCGACGAACCCGAGTATGTGACCATGACCTTTGAAAAGGGCACCCCCACCTCCATCAACGGAGAGAAGATGAAGGTTTCCGATATCATCCGCAAGCTGAACGAGCTGGGCGGAAAGCACGGCATCGGCATCGTGGATATCGTGGAAAACCGCGTGGTCGGCATGAAGTCCCGCGGTGTCTATGAGACGCCGGGCGGCACCATCATGTATAAGGCGCATGAGCAGCTGGAGCATATGGTACTGGATAAACAGACTTATGCCTATAAGCAGCAGGTCGCGGTCAAGTTTGCGGAGCTGGTTTACTCCGGCGAATGGTTCACGCCGCTGCG
>DWUW01000250.1 GCA_019120525.1 Candidatus Eisenbergiella stercorigallinarum
CGAGAGCGATGACAATCCAGACGCTGATGACGGCGATCCATCCGGACAGATCGGAAATCATTCCGAAGAGCCAGGCGGAAAGCGAGCTGCCCACATAGGTGGAAGCGTTCAGGATGCCGGAAACCGTCGCCACCTTTCCGAAGCGGGAAAAGTGGGCGGGCAGACGGCTGATGAGGAACAGGTTGATGCCGTACATGCAGCCGGCGGTCAGGGTCATCAGAACCACGCTGGGTACAGGACCGTGCTGATACAGAAATACCAGCAGGGCGGAGCAGGCTGCCGCCATGCCGAAAAGGAGGGCAGAAGCACTGAACTCGTTGCGGATGTGTTCCAGCAGGGCGGAGGCCAGGTAGATGCTCAGAATGCTGAACACCGGAAGGACGGCTGCCGTCAGGATGGACACCGAATTGCTCAGGCCGAAGGTTTCCGAAATGTATACAGGCATCCAGGTGGTGATCCCGTCCCGGAGAATGCCGTGCAGAACGATGGCGAGCATTGCGGGCAGGAGGGCGGCCTGGAAGAGCAGCGTGGTCAGACGCACGGAGGACTGCTCCGAAGATTCCACATGGATGGCATGGATTGCGTTCTGTCCGTCGGCCTGCAGGCGGCCGATTCCCGTAAACCAGACAAGAGCGGTGAGCACTCCCGCAAAGGCGGGGAACAGAAAGGCAGCTCTCCAGCTGGCGAAGCGGATGCACAGAGGAACGAACAGATAGACAAAGATCGTTCCTGCGGAGGACGCCATGGAAACCTGCACGCAGCATTTCTGATATTGCTTTTCATCCAGCGTTTCAGCCATGATCCGGACGAGGGGAGGCCAGAGCATGGACTGGAACAGGCCGTTCAGACACCAGACCGGAATGATGAGCCGGATATCGGGAAACAGGCCGACCAGAAGATTGCAGGCGCAGGTTGCGGCCAGTCCCGTTGCGATCATTTTTCTGGGAGAAAACCGGTCCCCCAGAAAACCGCAGAGGAGCTGGCCGACCCCGTAGGTCAGAAAGCTTCCGGTCACCGGCAGGCTTACGATGCTCTTGGTCAGGGAAAGGGAATCCTGAATCTCCGCGAGACAGGCGGCATAATTCATACGCGTCAGATAACTCATAAAATAAACCAGACAGCAGAGGAAGCAGAAAGCGTTCCTCTGCCGTCCGGTGGTAAGTGCACCGTTCATGACAGCCTCCATATTGAAGTGTTTTATATCAGGCTTTTTCCTTCCCATTCAGGAGCGCTTGCGGCTCCGATCAGCTTCGTGATGGTGGGAGCGATGTCCGTGATACAGGGCGTGTGATCCATGGGACCGGGAGTGAAGTCCGGACCGATACAGATGAGGGGGATTTTCATGTCGCTTTCCTCTCTGGTGCCGTGGATGCGTTCGTGGCCGCCGTGGTCCGCTGTGAAGATGATGGTATAATCATCCTTGAAACGATCCACCAGCATTTCCACCTCTTCCATGGACTGTCTGCAAGCTTCCAGATATTTTTCTCCCATCCAGCCGAAATCGTGGCCGGCGTTGTCTGTGAGTCCGAGATAGACAAAAGCGAAATCGGGCGCTTCCTTTTCCAGCCAGACAAGCGCGTTTTCCGTGAGCATCCGATCGGCCTTCTGGTATGTAAAGCCGTCGCCGGAGACAAAAAAGCCGTAGGAAAGGCTGGAAGGACGGCTCAAATCCCGAAGCTCCTCCCAGTCATAGAAAAATGCGCTGGTCTTTCCCGCTGCCTTGAGCTGTTCGCACAGGCCGTTTACAGGCCGTACCTGAGGGACATAGGTATTGGTCAGAATACCATGTCTGTCCGGAGAAACGCCGTGGAAAAGCGACATGTGGCAGGGCAGGGTGACGGAGGGCCAGACCGTCAGCGTGTCCAGGCAGTAGCTGCCAAGCGTGAGCATCCGGTCGGCGAAGGGATGACCGCAGGCGGCCAGTGAGTCCGGGCGGAAGCCATCCGCCAGAATCAGGAGAACTTTACGATTCATGATTTTGTCCTTTCTTCCCGAAAAACGGGATCCGCTCATTTGGGAACAGAGCCGTCCTTTTTGAGCGGCGCCGCCTGTTTGGCGACGGCAAAATTTAATTTATGATATCGAGGGAAGCCTTTTTCCAGGCATCCCGGATTTCTTCAGGCAGACCGTTATCGGTCAGATAAAGAAAACGGGGGCTGAGATCACAGACCTTCAGCGCCGCGCAGGTTTCAAACTTGGAGCTGTCTGCAAGGACGATGACCTGATCCGCGTTTGCAATCAGCGCCCGCTGTACCTCAGCCAGTTCTTTGACATGCTCGCTCAGGCCGAAGCTCAGAGAAAGCGCTGATGGAGCATGGAAAAAGGCGGAAACATGAAGCTGGCGGATCGTATCCAGTGCGAGATGTCCGTAAAAGGCCTTTTCATCCGGCAGATAGAAGCCTCCTGTAAGGATTACCTGAAATCCCGGCTTCTCTGAAAGGATCTCGAAGATGGTCAGGGAAGCGGTCACGATGGTGAGTTCCTGAAAGGAATCACAAAGCAGATGGGCCAGCTCGCTTGTGGTAGAGCCCGCATCCAGAGCGATCCGATCCCCTTCATGGATGTGGGAAAGGGCGGCGCGGGCGATCTGTCTTTTCTCCGGCTGATGTTCCGCAAGCCGTTCGGAAAGCCCGGTATAGTTCTGCATCCGCTTCATGCTGAGCGCGCCGCCGTGGACCCGTTTCAGCGCGCCCTGCTGCTCCAGATATTCCAGATCTCTCCGGATGGTTTCCAGGGAAACCTGGAAGAGTCCGGTCAGCTCTGTGACCGTGACAGAAGAACGGCGGTTTAACAGTTCCAGGATTTTATTTCTTCTTTCATTTGCAAACATATCCACTTAACTCCACACAAACACAACTATATGCACATAATATAACAGCGCATATGCTTCCTGTCAAGTCAAAAAGCACTTATTTCCCGCTGTAAAGGAAAAGGCATTGCTTACCCGTTGCAGATATTCCGGGGACATCCAGCCGTGATCATGCCCTCCCTTTTCATCCGTCTCCACCATATGGATGAAAAGAAAATCCGGCTGCTTTCTGCGGATCAGGGCGGCTGCCTGTTCTGTGAGCATGAGATCGGAATTTTCTTCCTCATAGGCATGGATATAGGAGGTATATTTCATACATTCCGACGTCCAGACGTGGCGGATGGGCTCCCAGTTATGGAAGGCCGCACAGACCTTTCCGGCGGCGGAAAGCTGCTCCGCGATTCCGGGAACGGGACGGACAGGAGGGGTGTAGGTATTGGTCAGAATGCCGTGACGCTTCGGAGGCACGCCGTAAAACATGGAGGTATGACAGGGAAGCGTGACCGTGGGAAGGACGGAATGACCGTTCAGCGTATAGCTGGAGGTTTCCATCAGCTCCTTCACAAAGGGATTTCCGCATTCCAGCGCACCGTCCGGACGCATACCGTCGATGGAAATGAGGATGACTTTTTCGTTCATGACTGTTCTCCTTTTTTCATGTGATCATGTATGAGAATAAACAAAACTGCCAGAAGCGCAAGGACGAGCCAGGAGCCGAACAGAGGAGCATAGCTGTCCGTTTCCAGAAGCTTTCCGTACAGGATGGAGCTGATCCCGGCTCCGAAATAGGTGGCAAAGTCCATCAGCCCCACAACGCTGGAGACGCATCCGCAGCCGGCGTATCGGGTGGGATACACGGTGAGGAAGGAGGTGTTGACGATGGAAACCGCCGCCGCGATCAGGCTCAGGCAGACCGCAGCCGGAAGCATCGCCACGTCCCTTAGACACAGCGGGATGAGACACAGCGCGGTGACGGACAGGGCCAGAATGGAAACGGCGTGCTCCCTTCCACGGCACAGGCGCAGGAGAAAGGGATAGACCAGCCGTCCCAGCAGTGTCAGCACCGGAATCGCAAGCACATAAAACGAAAGCTCCGCCAGCGGAAGACCGTAGGCATCCGCAAAATAGGAAGCCGCCCAGAGATTCAGATTGTCCTTCAGGACGCCGTGGAACATGGCCGGAAGCAGCAGGATCAGCAGCCGGGGAGAGCGGAGCGCTGAAAATC
This sequence comes from Candidatus Eisenbergiella stercorigallinarum, assembly GCA_019120525.1. Taxonomy (GTDB): domain Bacteria; phylum Bacillota; class Clostridia; order Lachnospirales; family Lachnospiraceae; genus Eisenbergiella; species Eisenbergiella stercorigallinarum. The sequence goes on from DWUW01000250.1 coordinate 4,035, forward strand.
TGCCGCGTGAAAAACCGGCGGCTGAAAGCCTGGCCCGCAGGGAGCGACAGACGCCGGAGCCGGAAGCGCTTCCGGAAACGCTGCAGGGTGCGGGGGCGGGATCGCCGCAAAGATTGGCCACGGAAACACCGCAGGGAGCGAGTGATGTTTTCGTATGTACGCAAGGGGCGCGGAAAAAGAAACAGACCGCCCCGCCTGCTAGGGCCGCGATGAGGCCGGGCAGCAGAAAGGCGAACCGCACGTCCTGGAAGGAAATGGCGGCCGCTGCGATCAGAATGCCCAGAACGCTGCCGACGCCAACAGAGGAAACCAGGCAGGAAGCGGCTTCCGCCTGGTTTTTTCCGGGAAAGCGCGCGGCCAGCTCCCGCAGCAGCGGCCCCCACAGCATGGACTGGGCAAAGCCGTTGACGCCCCACAGAACCAGGATGACTCCGGGAGGAGGCAGAAAGCCGATCAGGATATTCCCCAGAGCGGTCAGCAGCAGTCCGGCCGTCACCATCTTCCCCGGCAAAAACATATCCCCCAGAAAGCCGTTCAGCAGCTGGCCTGCGGAATAGCACAGGAAAAAAGCCCCGCCCATCGCTCCGATCTGCGTGGAGGTCAGAAGATCCTGCTCCTCCATCACAGGAGAAGCGATGGTCAGATTCAGTCTGGCAATATAAATGGAAGCATAGGCAAAATAGGACAGAATAAAAAAGTGTTTCCGGGAAAGGGATTTTTGCATGATCATTCCGCCTCTTTTCTGATCTTTTCCAGAATCTCATTTCTGCCCTGAATGTGCTCGGCCAGAGCCTGGCCGCCGCGCAGCGCCAGAACGGCGTAAAGAGCGTCCAGCAGACACAGGTGCGCGATCCGGGCCGACACAGCTTCCGTCGGATAATTGATATCGTCCGGATAAGCGGTGAGCGGATAGTCGGCGGCTCTGGCAAGCGGGCTGGAATGATAGCTGGTGACGGCAACCGTTGTGGCTTTGTGCGCGGCTGCCAGCTTCAGGGCGTCCAGCGTGGCGGCTGTCCGTCCGCTGTGGCTGATGGCAATGGCAATGTCCTGCTTCTGCATGTTCATGGCCGCGACCGGCATGAACAGGATGTCGGTATAACAGGAGGCACAATAGCCGAGCTGAAGCAGGCGGTACTGCATGTCCTGCGCGACCGGAGAGGAGGTACCGACGCCGAACAGGTAAATTTTTCCCGCCCGGTCAAATTCCCCGGCAAGCCGTTCCAGCATATCCGCATCCAGCATGGACAGCGTATTCTGCAGGGTGCGGATGCCGGAAGCGAAAACCTTTTCCGCGATCTGTCCGGTGCTGTCCTGGTCACTGATCAGAGGAAGAAAGGAAACAGGCCTTGCGGCCAGCTCTTTGGCCAGGGTGAGGCGGAACTGGGAAAAGCCGCTGTATCCTGCCGACTTGCAGAAGCGGATAACCGCGGAACCTGCCGTGCCGGAGGCCTGCGCCAGCTGCGCCACATTCATCTCCGTCACCTGGCTGCTGTTTGCCAGCACATAGTCAGCAATGATGCGTTCTGTGGGAGTCATAGAATTGTAATGATTCTTAATGGATGCCATACAGGCTTCTGTGGGCATGGAAAACTCCTTTCCGAATTGCACGAAGAAATAAAATTCTATAAATTACAACTAAATATATAATATTATTCTAATCAGATGTCAAGAGGGAAAAGCTGTTTTTCAATAGGAAGTCAAAGTTACTATTCAGCCAGATCTGCACATTTACTGTGCAGACCGTACAAAAACGTAGAGGGGCGGAAATCAAGCCATAATAATTTCAAACCGATTGACAGGCGTTCTTTCCTACGTTATCATAACCATAACATATCTGATCTTCTTATCGGATTTCCGGCATTTCTGCCGTATTTACGCAATGATTCAATTTTTTACAGACGATACGGCAGGCTGCTTTTGTTTTCCCATCTGCTGACGGCCCGCCGATCGGGAAAGGCGGGGTATCTTTGGGAATACAGAAAGCTGGACAAAGAAACGATGGAGGTGATCGCAGCCATGACAGGCAACAGGAAACTGATGGAGGACCTGGAGGCATATCGAACCAGTGAAGAGAGCTATGATCTGTGCGAGGCGATGAAAGGAATCCAGGAAGAGGGGATTGAGATTGGCCGGGAGCTGGGAAGAAAACAAGGGATAGAACAGGGAATAGAACAGGGAATACGCGGAATGGCGGAGCTTTTCCAGGAGCTGGGCCTACCGGATGAGCGGATCATCGGAAAGCTGAGCGAAAAGTTTTCCATGTCCAGACAGAAGGCGGAGAAGATGCTTGCCGATATCAAAAGATAAGAATGAAATGAAGTGCCGCCCTGCGGCGGCAGGAAAGCGGATGAAAATCGTTCGATTTTCATCCTGGAAATTGTCTTTACGGCCAATTTCTTTGAAATAAAATGCCGCCCTGCGGCAGGAAAGAGGTAGAAATGTACGACATCGGAATTGATATGGGGGGAACCCACACGGCGGTGGGGCTGGTAGAAGGGCTTGCGCTGAAGGACCGGGTGGAGTTTGCCACGGACACGGAGCAGGGAGCGGAGAAATACATCGAAGAGCTTTCCGCCAATATTTCTGTTCTGCTTGAAAGAAACGGCCTGAAGCCGGAGGAGATTACCAATATCGGCATGGGCGTGCCGGGAAGCTTCAACGCGCAGACGGGGATGATCGAGTATGCGAACAATCTGAGCTTTTCGGAAGTTCCTTTCCGGGATATGCTGGAAGCGAAGCTGGGGAGAAACATCCTGATCGATAACGACGCCAATCTGGCGGCGTGGGGAGAATATCTGCTGAGCCAAAGCTGCGCTTCTTCCTTCATTATGGTGACGCTGGGAACGGGGATCGGCTGCGGCATCGTGCTGGACGGAAAGCTTTACCGGGGCGTGAATTTCGCGGAGGGCGAGATAGGCCACATGACACTGCGTTATGACGGGATCGATTGCAACTGCGGCAGAAAGGGCTGCTTTGAGGCCTATGCCTCCGCCTCCGCGCTGGTGAGACAGGCGGCAGAGGCGGCGCAGGAGCATCCGGACAGCCGGCTGTATGCTCTTGTGGAGGGAGATGTGTCCCGGATGAACGGCAGGTTGTTCTTCCAGGCAGTGCGGGAAGGAGACGGGACGGCTCTTGTGGTCCGTGACGCCTATGCGCAGCTGCTGGCGGAGGGGCTGACCAATCTGATCAATCTGCTCCAGCCGGAGGAGCTGATCATCGGAGGCGGTATCAGCGGAGCGGCGGAGCTGTTCCTGCCGCAGACGGAGGAACGGATCGCGAAGATGGTCTATTCCAGGGCTTCCAAAGTGCAGACACGGATCCGGCCGGCGGAATTTGGAAACGACGCAGGGATCGTGGGCGCGGCTGGGGGATATGTGAGGCCTTTGGCCGGGACGAAGCGCTAAAGTTAAATTCATGTGAAACTTTTTTTAAGATTTTATGTAGTTTGTTGTTTTTGGCAAAAGATGTGATTATGATAGGCTGGTAGCTTCCAATGGCGGTCTGACGCCCTGTCTTTTATAAGCTTTCGGATGGCGGCCTGCGCAGGCGGATGAACGCGCGGCACGGCAGGAAGGCGGCGGAAAGGAAGGATGCAGGATGAAATTCAGAGAAGACGGAACCTTTCATATATTACAGTTTGCAGATATACAGGAGATCCCGGGCGTATCTGAGGATACGCTCCGGCTTATGGACGCGGCGCTGGAGAGGGCAAAGCCAGATCTGGTGATACTGTCCGGAAATCAGCTGAAGGGCGCGGACAGGCGTTTTTCCGAAAAGGGGGAACGGGTGGAGGAAACCATAAGGCGGATCATGAAGCCAGTGACGGACCGGAAACTCCCGTTCGCCGTGACCTTCGGAGACCAGGATCGGCGCTGCGGCCTTCCGAATGAGAGGCAGATGGAGATCTACCGCAGCCTGCCGGGCTGTGTGGACTGGCTCAACAGCAGAGGGCAGGAGATCCATCACGGGACGAGGGAAGGAACCTTTGCCATAGGCGTACGCAGCAGCGACGAAAGCAGGGTGGCCATGGCGGCGTATCTGTTTGATACGGGGGCGGAGCTGCCGCAGGGAGGATATCAGCCGCTTCCTCCCGGCGACCTGTTCTGGTATAAAGGGGTGCGGGATACGTTTGCGCAGGAAAACAATGGACCGGTTCCAGGGATCGTATTTCAGCATATTCCCCTGCCGGAATACTACAGACTTCTGAAACGGATCGGCAGGAAAACGAAGGGAGCGGTGCGTGCTTACCGTACCCATGCGGGGGAATATTATGTGATGGATCCTGAGAAATGCAGGGAAGGAAAGCTTCAGGAGGCGGTCAGCGTCCCGGATTCGGCCGGCAGGGAATTTGAAGCCCTGCATGAACGGGGAGACATTTTTGCGGTTTACTGCGGCCATGATCACAGGAACAGCCTGGTGGGAAGATGGCTCGGCGTGGATCTGGGATGCACTCCTTCCTGCGGTTTCAATGGTTATGGGAATGGTGTGGATCGGGCGGCACGGGAATTTGTTTTCCATGAGGATGCTCCGGCGGCCTATGAAACAAGGCTGCTTACCTACAGGGAGCTGGTGGGGGAGAAAACGGCGAAGCCGGTGAAGGATTTTTTTTACAGATTCTGTCCGGCGACGAAGGAGGAAGCGGCTGAGAAGGCGGGGAGAGTGCTGTTGCTTACCGGGTTTACCTGCCTGGCGGGAGGTACGGCTCTGCAGGCGTACCGGTCCCGGCGCAGAAAAAAGAAACAATGGAAAGGGAGATCATGATGAATCAGAACAGGAATCCAAAAAGAAGTTTTTATCTTGACAGCGTAAACGGCGACGATACCCGCACGGGCCTGAGCCCGGATACGGCCTGGAGATCCCTGGAGCGGGCGAACGCGCAGGAATATCAGCCGGGAGACGCCCTGCGTCTGAAACGGGGAGGGAGCTGGCATGGAATGCTCTGTCCCAAAGGCTCCGGAAGCCGGGAATACCCTATAACGGTGGATTCTTACGGGGAGGAAGGAAAGGATAAAGAAGCGGCTCCCATCATCCATGGGGACGGCGCGTACGCGGCTATCCTGTTGGAAGGCGTGAGCTTCTGGCAGGTCAGGAATATCGCCGTGACCAACCGGGCAAAAGAACGCGGTGTCAGACAGGGAATCTGCATCTGCGGAAAGCCGGAGGGGATCACGCAGGGGATCGTGATCGAGAACTGTGAGATTTTTGACGTACAGGGGGAGAACAGGCGGAACCGGAATGTATATGAGAGCATGTACTGGAATTCCGGCATCTATGTGACCATGCCGGGCCGTTCCTCCCGAAACAGCCATCTGCACGACATCCTGATCAGCAAAAACCATGTGCATGATGTGCTGACCAGCGGGATCCGGGTCAACCAGCAGGAGGATTTTATCAACGATATCCACCACACCCATGTTGTGGTCAGGGGAAACCGGATCGAACGGACGGGAAGCGACGGGATTATTGTGGCGAACTGCGTCTCGCCGCTGATCGACGGGAACGTCTGCCTGGACGCCGGCGCGCTGGGAAGTCTGGAGGATACCCGGCTGATCGCGGGGATCTGGGTATGCGCCGTGTCGGACGCGCTGATCCAGAGAAACGAGGTGGGTCGCACCCGGCTGTTTGAAAACGATGGGACAGCCTTTGATACGGATTGGGGCACCGCGGGAACCACGATTTTTCAGTATAACTATACCCATGGGAATAAAGGCGGCTTCTGGCTGGACTGCACAGGGATCAACCGCAACCGGGAATGTGAAGGAACCATTCTGCGCTATAACATCAGCGTGGACGATGAGCGCTGCCTGATCCAGGACGATTACGGCATCCGCTCTGAGCTGTACGGGAATCTGTTCCTGCATACCGGGGAAACCGGCCCCATGATCTGCTGCCATCAGCCGGGGCAGTCCCATCTGTTTTACCGGAATGTCTTCGCCTTTGCCGGGAAGCCGGAGTCTGGCTGGCAGTCGTCGGCCTTCCGGGAGAACTGGTACGGGACGATTGCAGAACTTCCGGAGGATCCGGGCGCGAAAGCAGGCTCACCCATCGAGCTGGAAGGCCTTGCACAGCGCCTTCAGGAATCGGGGGAATACAGGAGACAGATCTGGGATCAGCTGGCAAAAGCGGCAGGGACGGCAGCGGACGCGGTTATGCCGGACTGATCCCGACCGCTTCCTCCACACTGCAGCCCATTTTGGCTTCAAAGTAGCGCTTCAGCTCCAGATTTTTATCCCATTTTGACTGGGGGTAATGGCCGTAGCGGTTTTTCACATCGGTCATACGCTCGATGATGCTGGCGGGACCGTCCGGCATGGCGATGCTGTCGCAGAGCTGGATCAGGCGGTCATACTCGTCGTAGTCAAAGGACTGCAGAAGCGTAACCAGGCGCCGTTCGTCCTCCGCAGAAATATCATGTCTGCCGATATAGGTATTCACATCCTTTTCCGGAAAGGAATGGGTCAGGCAGATCCTGGCAGGTTCCTTATAGCCGAGGCCCATGAGATAGTCGTAGCCGTCGATGGTATGGGCGAGGTACGTGACGCCCTCCCGCCGCCCGATGTCGTGGAGCATACCCAGGATGCAGGCCTTTTCCGGGTCAATGTCATGGCCGCGCAGCTTCAGGCGCTCGGCAATGGCCTTTGCGCAGCGGGCTGCGGTCAGGGAGTGATCCTTCCAGGGGCCGGGATTGCGTTGCCAGCCCTCTTCCAGAAGCTGCCTGGCAGTATTAAGATCAGGAATCATATTACCTCTTTCTTCGCCGCCGAAGGCGGCATGAAATGAATCGGACAGGGGAAGCGTTTTCCCCTGTCCGATCAGTTAGATGAGCCGGCCCAAGGGTCAGTCTCTCTTCACCACTGCCGCGCAGCCCATGCCGCCGCCCACGCAGAGGGTGGCGAGGCCGGTTTTGGCGTCTCTTCGCTGCATTTCGTAAAGCAGGGTCACCAGGATCCGGCAGCCGGAGCAGCCGACCGGATGGCCGAGGGCGATGGCGCCGCCGTTTACATTGAGTTTGCTCAGGTCGAAGCCAAGGTCGTGTCCCACCGCTACGGATTGGGCGGCAAAGGCTTCATTCGCTTCAATCAGGTCAAAATCGCCGATCTCCATACCGGTCTTTTTCAGGACCTTTCTGGTGGCCGCAACAGGGCCGATGCCCATGATGGAAGGCTCTACGCCCGCAAGCTCTCCGGCAACCCAGGTGGCCATGGGAGTGACGCCCAGTTCCTTCGCCTTCTCTTCGCTCATGACGATGACGGCAGCCGCGCCGTCGTTGATGCCGGAAGCGTTTCCTGCTGTTACCAGGCCGCCGTCCCTCTTAAAGGCGGGACGCAGCCTGGACAGGCTCTCCACGGTCACGCCCTTTCTGGGACCTTCGTCCGTATCCACAATAATGGTGGCCTTTTTGGTCTTTACCTCGACGGGAACGATCTCTTCCTTAAAACGTCCCTCATTCATGGCCTTTTCACATTTCTGCTGGCTGTTGGCCGCGAACTCATCCAGCTGCTCGCGGGTCAGTCCCCACTGTTCGCAGATATTTTCCGCGGTCATTCCCATATGATAGCCGTAAAACGCGTCGGTGAGCGCATCCTTTAACAGGGCGTCCTCCAGGGGAGCGTTGCCCATGCGGTAGCCATAGCGGCCCTGCTGTACCAGATAGGGCGCGCGGGACATGCTTTCCGTGCCGCCGGCAACGATGATGTCGGCGTCTCCGCTGGCGATCAGCTTGGCGGCCAGATTGACGCAGTGCAGGCCGGAGCCGCACAGCACGTTTATGGTGGTGGCGGGAAATTCAACCGGAATATCCGCATGGACGGCAGCCTGCCTTGCCACGTTCTGACCCTGTCCGGCCTGCAGCACGCAGCCCATATAGACTTCGTCCACCTGATCAGGTCTCACGCCCGCGCGCTTCAGCGCTTCTTTAATGACGATGGTTCCCAGATCTGCCGCAGGAATGCTGGAAAGCTCTCCGCCCATCGTACCGATGGCGGTTCTGCAGGCGCCTGCCAAAACTACTTTTCTGCTCATGGTAATCTTTTCCTCCGTTTTCTGCCGCCGCAGGCGGCGTATCCCAGTGCGGCCGACCCGCACGCTTTCGCCGCGCGGATCCCCGGTGCGACCGGTTCCGGCGCGGCCTGTGGCTCTATTGTAGCACTGCGGGACGGGAGAAGCAATGCGTTTTCCTGAGAAGGACAGAACCAGGCTGCGGTTTGGCGCAGCCTGGGCCGGTACCGGTCACAGCGGTTCAATCCTGCCTTCCGGCAAGATAATCGATGCTGCATCCAAATGCCTCGGCGATCCTGAGAATATTTTTCAGGGAAGGATTTCTGATCTTGCCGTTTGCCACCTTCTTAATCGTCTCGTAAGGCACGGATGACTGGTCGGACAATGTTTTAAGTGACCAGTTATGCCGTGACAGCTGCGTGGATATACGCTCTGAAATGATTTTGGAAAAATCCTCTTTTTCCTGAAGTTCTTCCTGCAACATCTGTGATCTACCTCCTTAATCTCTGCCCCAAAACGGGAAAATGAAAAAGTTACATTTATATATTCCATTTTGTGCCATAAAAGGCACAGAAAAAAGGAAAAAATTTCATATGGAAAAGAAAAGAGGAATAGAATGGAAAGTGTAAGAAGAAACGCGCGGAGAAGGAGGACAAGGGTGTTCTATTATAACAGACAGATCATATATATGGATTTGTGGAAAGATGGGGAACGCGTCAAAACCGCGGGGTTTCTGAAACGGGAGGAAACGGACCGCGGCCTGCGCTGGCAGATGGGCATTCGGGGGCTGGAAAGGACAGATACGGGCTTTTTTGACCTGCGCGACGAAACGGGCGCGCTGGTGGATAAGCTTCTGCTTCAGAAGGGGGAAGGCCGCTATGAGCGGACTGTTGCGTGGGAAACGGAAACGAGAGGCGGACGGCTGTTTGGGGAAATCTGCGGCCTGCGGGCAGAGCTGCAGGGGGGAAGGTATCTGAGGGGAAGCTGGAAGCTTTCGGGACATCCAGAACCTTTGGCTGACAGAAAGACAGCGGAACAGGAGCCGCAGACTTTCCCGGATGAACAGATCCCGGAACAGACACCTTCCCGGACAGCGTCATCTGTCTTGGGAGAAGAGGACGCCGGATTAAAGGAAGGCCGGCTGAAAGCCGCGAAACAGCAGGACGTGGTTTTACAGCCGGTCTTTCAGGAAGATAAATGGGAGCAGTTAAAGCAGATGTACCCGCAGATCCATCCGTTTGGGGATGAAAGGATGTTTCTGTCCATTACGCCAGGAGATTTTGTGATCCTGGGACAGGAATATCAGAGGCTCGTGGGCAACAGCTTCCTGCTCCATGGTTATTATAACTACCGCCACCTGATCCTGGGCAGGTATCCGGAAGACGGGGGAGAAGGCCGGTTTTATCTCGGCGTGCCCGGGGTTTGTTATGAGAGGGAAAAAATGGCGGCGGAGATGTTTGGTTTTGAGGCATTTGAAGGGAAGACGGAACCGGCGCAGGAGGGTGATTTCGGATATTATATGAAACGGGTGAGAATATAGAAAGCCGGGCCTGCCCCGCATCTTAATACCAACCTGCGCGTTTCAGCACCGGCCTGCGCGCTTCAGTCCACGCCGCGCAGGCTGGTGTTGGGGATCAGGGGAAGCAGGAGAGCCCGGAAGCCCTCCAGTTCCTGCCGGGAAAACGATTCAAAGATCGGGGAGATCACGCCGTCGCTTTCCTGATAGGACTGAAGAAAATAGGGATACGGCCCCTGCAGCCACTGGCCGATGGAGAGGAAATCCTCCGCGCTGTGAAGCCCCTTTACCACTGTGGTACGGAATTCAAAAGGAAGGCCGCTGCTTTGAAGAAAAGAGACGCTCCGGAATATCCGCTCCATCTGAAGCCCCGGCAGACCGGCCACAGCCGCGTAATGCCCGGGAGAGGATTTGACGTCCATGGCGACATAATCCAGAAGCCCTTCCCCGGCGAGGCCTTCCAGTACCTGTGGAAGGTAGCCGTTGGTATCCAGCTTGACCAGATATCCCATCTCCTTTATTTTTTTCAGAAAGACGGCAAGATCCGGCTGAAGGGTGGGTTCTCCCCCGGTGACGCATACGCCGGTAAGGATCCCTTTCCTTTTTTGGAGGAGGCGCAGGACCTCTTCCTCATCAAAGAGAGGAAGCTGCCCGGGATGCAGGACAAGATCCCCGTTCTGACAGAAGGGACAGCGGAAATTGCAGCAGCCCGTGAAAATGGTAGCCGCTACACGGCCGGGAAAATCCAGTAAAGTTGTTTTATTGAAACCGCAGATTTGCATTTGACACCTTTTCCTGTTATGATTTTTCCATTACAGTATAAAAAGTTTTGCATGGATGCGCAAGATGGGAGAAGGAAGATGGATGAAAAATGCAGGCCGGGATGGAATGAGGGCATGACGCCGGAGGAGGAAAAGAAACATATCCGATACATGAAGGAAGCCATGAAGCAGGCGAAAAAAGCATACGCTCTGGGAGAAGTGCCTATCGGCTGTGTGATCGTGCATCAGGAACGGATCATCGGACGTGGGTATAACCGCCGCAATACAGATAAAAACACCCTTTCCCACGCGGAGATCACTGCCATCAACAAAGCCAGCAGAAAACTGGGAGACTGGCGTCTGGAAGACTGCGTGCTGTATGTTACCCTGGAACCCTGCCAGATGTGTTCCGGGGCCATCGTACAGGCCAGGATCCCGGAAACGGTGATCGGCTGCATGAACCCGAAGGCAGGATGTGCCGGTTCGCTTCTGAATATCCTTGAGGATCCCCGCTTCAACCATCAGGTCCGCGTGATCCGCGGTGTGATGGAGCAGGAATGCAGCGACATGCTGAAGCAGTTCTTCCGGGAGCTGCGGGTAAGAGTGAGGGCGGAGCGGCAGGAAAGAAAAGCTGCCGGACAGGGATTGACAAATCCCCATGAATAAAGGTATACTGAAGAAACCGTGCAGCCGGGAGAGCAGCGGCCTCCTGTACCTGAAATCCGCTATAGCAGGGGTGATGTCCGGCCGAGGGCCAGCGTCTTTATGGCTGCCCTCTATAAGTGGCGTTGAAGTTTGGGTCTTACGCAACGGATGTCTGTGAACCGTGTCAGGTTGGGAACAAAGCAGCACTAAGCAGAATTTTCCGTGTGCCGTGAGGGTGCCTGGCGGAGTTAACTGTAGAGGTAACGCATGAGGGTTAAGGTTCGAAGCAGGACGCACGGTTTAATTTTTTTACATAAAACAGTAATAATTTCTATTATTAATATTGACAAATCCTTTCGGAGAGGTTATACTGAACCCATAACAAAAATACAGCGCCGCGGTCGGGCGGAAGAGCTTTCCGTCCGGAGGATGCTGAATCCGGGCCGCGGCGGAGGATCCATGCGTTATCCGGAAACGGAAGAAAGGGAGAAGGAAATGGCAGAATTAAAGGGATCGAAGACTGAGAAGAATCTGGAAACCGCATTTGCGGGCGAGTCCATGGCGAGGAACAAGTACACCTATTTCGCATCCAAGGCGAGAAAGGAAGGCTACGTTCAGATCGCGAACATTTTTGAAGAGACGGCGAACAACGAGAAAGAGCATGCGAAGATGTGGTTCAAGCTGCTGAACGACGGGATCGGCAGCACCGCGGAGTGCCTGAAGGCCGCCGCGGAGGGCGAGAACTACGAGTGGACCGACATGTATGCCACCTTCGCGAAGGAAGCGAAGGAAGAGGGCTTCGATGAGATCGCGAGACTCTTTGAGGGCGTTGCGGCCATCGAGAAGGAGCACGAAGAGAGATACAGAAAGCTCCTTGCGAACGTGGAAAACGGCCTGGTATTCTCCAAGGACGGCGACACGATCTGGCAGTGCTCCAACTGCGGCCATATCGTGATTGGAAAGAAGGCTCCCGAGGTCTGCCCGGTATGCGCGCATCCTCAGGCTTACTTCCAGGTGAAGGCGGAGAACTACTAAAGAAGCGGCGGCCGGAAGCCGGCAGGCGGAAGGCCCGTGAGATAGAAAAAGTGCGCGACAGGTTCGCCAGCAGCCGGCAATCGGTGTTCACCACCGTAGCCGGCTGTTTCCAAAATCCTTTTTGAGTTAATACTTTGCAATAAACTCGCTCATTGTCATGATTTCCGGGTATTCGATTTCAACCACTCTTAAATCTTTATCTCCGGTTACCAGTATGTCGATATTTTCCATAATAGCAGTAGCGAGAATTGGAAAATCCTTC
>DWUW01000251.1 GCA_019120525.1 Candidatus Eisenbergiella stercorigallinarum
TGGCACCATTTTTTATAGTTTTTTTAATATTTAACCTGTTCCCAATCTTGTATTCCTTTGTGCTGAGCTTCTGCGATATGGATGTGCTGTCGGGAAATCTTACTTTTGTAGGATGGGATAACTACCAGAGAATGATAGAATCCGGATATTTCTTCCAGTCTATCGGGAATACGCTCCTGATCTGGATCATGTCCATCATTCCCCAGCTGACCATCGCGTTCCTGCTTGCCCTGATCCTGAGCAACAAATGGTTCCGGGGAAGATTTATCCTGAGGAATATTTATTACTTCCCCAATCTGGTAACTCCGGTTACGATCGGCCTTTTGTTCGGCGCCATGTTTTCCTATCCGGGCGGAGCGATCAACAATATCATTTCCGCTCTCGGGCTGGAGGCGGTGGATTTCCAGAATAACCAGATGCTGGCCCGTATGGTCATCGCCATCGCCATCTGCTGGAAGAATTTCGGATTCAATATCATCTATTTTACGGCAGGGATCAATTCCATTTCCGAGGAGGTCCTGGAAGCTGCCGAGGTGGATGGGGCGTCGAGCTGGCAGAGGATCACGAAGATCACGATCCCGCTGATGCGCCCGATCCTGATCTATGTGCTGGTGACATCCGTGATCGGCGGCCTGCAGATGTTTGATGAATCCAAGCTGGTATTTACGAACGTACCCGGCGACGCGACCACTACGATGGTGAAGTACATGTATGATTCCGCCTTCGTCCGCTTCCAGTTCGGTTACTCCGCTGCGGTATCCTATGGAATCTTTGTGATCATCGCATTTTTCAGCATTATCTCCCTGATCGTGACGAAGGACCGCGGAGATGATTACGGCAAGACCAAAAAGGCCCGGAAAGGAAGGAAATGATATGAAAGACAAGGCTTTGATGAGATCGAAAATGAAGCGTTTCATCGCCCGCTTCATCGTCTATGTATTTGCGTTCGGCATCGCGGTAACGGCGTTTTATCCGTTTTTTGTCATGATCATCTCTTCCACCCATGACAGCTACGATATCGTGGCGAGGGCCAACGTGCTTCCGGGAACCCATTTCGCGGAAAACTACGCCCGCCTGACCCAGAACATAGACCTGTACCGCGGTATTGCGAACAGCCTGTTCCTTGCGGTCGTGGTCACGGCAGTCCAGTGTTACTTTACGGTCCTGGCCGCTTACGGTTTTTCCAAGTTTGAATTTAAGGGAAAGAATTTCCTGTTCAGCGTAGTCATGGTGGCGATGATGCTTCCCGGGCAGCTGGGAATCATCGGCTTCTATAAAGAGATCCAGGCGATGAATCTTCTGAACAGCTATATCCCGCTGGTCATCCCGACCATCGCCAACTGCTTCGCGGTTTTCTTCTACAAGCAGTTTATGGACGGGGCGATCCCGAATGAGCTTCTGGAGGCGGCGGTCATGGATGGCTGCGGGGAGCTGAAGATGTATCACCGCATCGTGCTTCCGCTCATGCTTCCCGCGCTGGTAACGCAGGGAGTCATGACCTTCATCGGAAGCTGGAACAGCTACCTGAATCCGCTGATCATCCTGAACGACAAGGAGAAGTTCACCCTTCCGTTAATGATTGCGACGGTGCGTGATTCCACGCACGCCGACTACGGCGCGCAGTATGTGGGCATGCTGGTTTCAGTCATCCCCATGGTCATCGTATTCTGCTTCGCGTCCAGGGTCATCATGGAGAAGATTTCCATCGGCGCGGCGGTAAAGGGCTGACGACAAAAAACAATACCGGTATTCATCAGCGAAAGCTGGTAAATATATGCAGAAAAACTGCAGGATTCAATTATCAAAGGAGGATTAGACATGAAAAAGAAACTGGTTTCCATTCTTTTGAGTGCGGCGATGGCGACGGCAATGCTCGCCGGCTGCGGCTCGGGAAGCTCAACTGAAAGCAGCGCGCCCGCGGAAAGCGCCGCTCCTGAGACGACTGTTGAAACGGCTGAGGAGACGGCTGCCGAGACGACGGCGGAGACGGCTGCGGAAGCGGGAACAGAGGCCGCCGCGGCAGATCCTGCCAGCGTGACGGGAGAATTTACCTACTGGACCTATACGGACAGCGCCAACAATCTGGTCAATGAATTTAACAAGATCTATCCCAATGTAAAGATCGACCTTCAGGTTTTCGGCGGAGACGAATACAAAACCAAGATCCTGACTGCCCTGCAGAGCGGGACCGATGTTCCGGATGTGTTCGACCTGGAAGAGAACTATATGTATGAATTCCTGGACAGCGATCTGATCGCGGATCTTTCCTACATCAATGTGGAGGATCTGGTAGCGGATTACTATGAGTTCCAGAAGGCGCAGATGAAGGATTCCAACGGAAACTACAAGGCCATGATCTTCCAGTCCTCTCCCGTTGCCGTATGGTATCTGAGAGACGCGTGCGAGGAATGGCTGGGCACCAGCGATCCGGATGAGATCGCGGCCATGCTGTCCGACTGGGATGCGATCATCGCCAAGGGCGAAGAGATTTATGAAGCCTCCGGCGGAACGGTTCATCTGTGGCCCAACATCGCCGAGATGGTAAAGGTAGAGGCGTTCTCCTTCGAGCCCCTGGTACGTGACGGCGTGCTGAACATCAGCGATGACTGGATGAACATGATCGAAAGCATGAGAACCATGTATGCCAGCACGGCAAACGCGGAACTCGGTTCCTGGAGCTCCGAATGGGCGGCTGCCTGGAACGAAGGAACCCTGCTGCTTCGTATCATGCCTTCCTGGGATTACTTCACCGACTGGGATGCCAATGCGGGCAATGTGGGCGTTGCGGTGCCGTTCAAGGCTTCTTATGAGGGAGCTACCGGAACCTGTGTTTACAATAATTCCGAGAACAAGGAAGCTGCCGGCGTATTCCTGACCTATCTTGCTTCCAGCGAGTTCCAGACCGTAAACATGGAATCCTATAACCAGGTTCCCGCCAGCAAGACCGTAACGGATACCCTGGCGGAGGGCTTTGCCGCGGAAGACTTCGGCGGACAGAATACCCTTGCCACCTACAGCCAGATCTGCGACAAGATCGAAGGGATCACGCCCGATAAGTATACGCGTGCTTCTCAAAACCTGTTCCAAAATGCGGCAACAAATGGTATAAAAGAAGGTAAGGACAATGACGCGATCATCGAAGACTTCAAGTCTGAGCTGCATGACCAGTATCCTGAAATTGTGATGGAATAAGACGAGCGGATTGTCCCGGAAGCTTTGCCGGAAAGCCTGTGCTTTCCGGCGGGGCTTTTCAATAATCGGAAGAAAAGCGAGGGACAAAGGAATGGGGGAACAGAATAAGCAGGTTCAGTTAAAAAATTTTAACAGACGCAGCGTCCTGGGTTACATCAGGAAAAACGGAGCGGCGACCAAAGCCGGATTATCCGCCGCGACAGGGCTGACCTTCATGGCGATCAAAAAGATCCTGGAGGAGCTGGAGGAGCTGGGGCTGATCCGCTGCGACGCCATGGAAAAGACGAACGTCGGCAGACATGCGCTGACCTATGTGATCAATGAGGATTACAGATATACGATCGGCGTACATATCAACAAATTTGCCACAAGGGTGGCGCTTCTTGACCTGCGCGGACATATCCTCAGGGTCGAGCGCTGCGGCATGGAGCAGGCGTTCCAGAATCAGAGCGATTTCGTGGAGACGATCCTGACGGCGATCGATAAGGTGATCGCGGAAGCAAACGTAAGAAAAGAAGATATTCTGGGCATCGGTGTGGGTGCGCCGGGGCCGATCGACATGGAAAACGGGGTCATCCTGACACCGCCGAACATGCCTTTTTTAAATTATCTTCCGCTCAGGGAGGTAATGGAAGAAAGAATAGGATGTAAGGTATACCTGTATAAGGACACCAATGCCATCGCCTTTGGCGAGTATTGGGACGGAGAAGGAAAACAGGCGTCCGATCTGATTTATATCGACGTGGATATGGGAATCGGAAGCGGGCTTATCATAGATGGAAAGATAAAAGTGGGAGCGAACAGCATCGCGGGTGAGTTCGGCCATATTACGATCGATGTGAACGGGCCGCTGTGCAATTGCGGCAACAGAGGCTGCCTGGAGGCGATGAGCTCCGGGATCGCGGTGCTGAAGACGCTGTCGGGACAGCTGGAGAAGGAAGAAACCCATCCGCTCTACCCGAAGAGGAAAGAGCTTGTGATCGAGGATGTATTTAAAATGGTGGAGAAAAACGATCTTCTCACCATTTCCATCCTGAATCAGTCCGCCCATTATATGGGAATCGCGATCAGCAATCTGATCAATATCCTGGATCCCCAGATGATCATCCTGGGCGGGATCCTGATCCAGAACTATCCGAGATATTTCCAGATCGCAAAAACCGTGGCAAACTCCAAAAAGGTGAAGGGCGCCAGGGAGAATGTGATGTGTGTTTCTGTACTGGGGGAGACAGCCGGCGTGATCGGGGCCGGAGAGATCGTGGCGGATGATTTTTTCAATCGGACTGTAAATGAAGTGTTTCCGAAAAACAGCGGAACACAGGAACAGATATAGATGACAGGAATACGGGAGAAGACGGTATGATGGAGTGGAAGCGGGAAAAGGAAAAAGCGGGACTGTTTCAGGATGGACAAAAGATCTTTGAGGCGGAGGCGGTTTGCCAGGAGGGCATGAGGCTTTCCTTTTCCGTCCATGCGCAGGGAAGCGCGGCGGCAGTCGGCGTAAGTGCCGTGATGGAAAGGAAGCAGCCTCTTTTTGGGGCGCAGCCTTTTTTCGACAGGAAGGAAGGCGTGCGGTTTACGCTGAAAGGGATGGAAGCGGACGGGATGCTCTGCGTCTATCAGCATAAGGACTGGTGGATCCGTCCCGCGTTTCCGGGACGGTGGGAGGACGTCCCCGCCAGGACACAGCTTCTTGTCTGGGAAAAAGAAGGACGGTACGCGGCCATGATGGCGGTATGCGGCCCGCAGTGCAGGGCGGACATGCAGGGAGGGCAGGACGGGATCTGCGTTACCGTGGCTTCCAATCAGGACGGCTGCGCCGCGCTGGACGGACTGAGCCTTGCCGTCTCCTGCGGGCCGGATCCTTACCGCTGCTGCGAAGAAGCGGCGGAATACGCGCTGAAGCTTCTGGGGC
>DWUW01000252.1 GCA_019120525.1 Candidatus Eisenbergiella stercorigallinarum
GGAAATTTTTCTCCAGGAATAAGAGGCATAAAGCTCTTCTGCCTCCGGGGTAAGCTCCCCGAAAATCCTTTCACAATCATAGCCAATTGCTTCCAGGGCCTCTGCAATGCCCTGGCTCCTCAATTTTTCCAGCAGCATAACTCCTTATTCCCTCCCAAACGCATTTTCTATAAGTACTTTTTCAGCAGCTCTGCCTTATCTGTCTTTTCCCAGGAAAGATCCAGGTCTGTGCGGCCAAAATGTCCGTAGGCAGCCGTCTGCTTATAGATCGGTCTTCTCAGATCCAGCATCCGGATGATTCCCGCAGGCCTCAGATCAAAATTCTCGCGGATGATTTCCACCAGGCGGCTGTCGGAAAGCTTTCCGGTACCGAACGTATCTACATTGATGGAGGTGGGCTGCGCCACGCCGATCGCATAGGACAGCTGAATCTCACACTTATCGGCAAGCCCTGCCGCCACAATGTTCTTTGCCACATAGCGGGCCGCATAAGCTGCGGAACGGTCTACCTTCGTACAGTCCTTTCCGGAGAACGCGCCGCCGCCGTGGCGGGCCATGCCGCCGTAGGTATCCACGATAATTTTGCGGCCTGTCAGTCCGCTGTCACCGTGAGGTCCGCCAATGACAAAGCGGCCTGTGGGATTGATGAAAAACTTCGTATTTTCATCGACCATATCTGCCGGAATGATCGGGTCAAACACATATCTGCGGACATCCTCGTGGATCTGCTCCTGGGTCACATCCTCGCTGTGCTGCGTGGATAACACGACTGCGTCAAGCCTGCAGGGCTTTCCGTTTTCGTCATATTCTACTGTCACCTGGGATTTTCCATCGGGACGCAGATAGGGCAGCGTGCCGTCCTTGCGGACCTTCGTGAGCTGCCGCACCAGCTTATGTGCAAGAGCGATCGGATAAGGCATCAGCTCCGGCGTCTCGTTTGTCGCATAGCCGAACATCATACCCTGATCTCCTGCTCCGATGGCCTCAATCTCATCGTCTGACATCAGGTGCTCCTTTGCCTCCAGCGCTTTGTTCACGCCCATCGCAATATCCGCGGACTGCTCGTCGATAGCGGTGATGACTGCACAGTTGTCCGCATCAAAGCCGTATTTTCCGCGGTCGTAGCCAATCTCCCTGATGGTATCGCGGACAATTTTCTGAATGTCCACATACCCCTTCGTCGTAATCTCCCCCATTACCAGAACCATGCCGGTCGTCGTAGCCGTCTCGCAGGCCACCCGGCTCATCGGATCCTGCTCCAGCAGGGCGTCCAGAATCGCATCTGAAATCTGGTCGCAGATTTTATCCGGATGTCCCTCCGTTACGGATTCAGATGTAAATAACAGTCTCTCCATGTTTGTTCTCCTTCCTTTGTGCTTATCTTCTCTGTATCTAAGCGCCGCGTACAGGTAAAAATGTTTCCTGTCATATAAAAACAGGTCCGCTGTAAGCGGACCTGTTATATGCTGATAACCAGTTCCCCTTATTGTTCGATTTTACTCGCTCAGGTTGGCACCTTCCGCACTGCGGGGTTGCCGTGACTTCACAGATCCTTTGTATCTCCATCACTCTGAATAAGAGAAAATTTCTGCACTATTCAATTTTTCTATCATTCCCGTAAAGGGACCATGTCCTTCGGACATGGTATAACATACACCAGATACGGGCGTTTGTCAACCCACTCTCAGGCGGAATTTCTGAATCCCGCGCTCGTCAGACACCTTCTCTATCTCAGCGCCCAGGCTGCGGAGCTTCTCGTCGAAGCGCTCATAGCCGCGCTCAATATAATGGATATCATCGACAATCGTAATTCCATCCGCCGCCAGTCCGGCAATCACCAGAGCTGCGCCGGCCCGCAGATCAGGACCTGACACCTGGGCTCCTGTGTAGCGCTCCACGCCTTCGATGATCGCCGTGTTGCCCTCTACCTTGATATTCGCGCCCATACGCGCCAGCTCATCCACATATTTGAAGCGGTTTTCAAAAATGCTCTCTGTCACAATGCTGCTTCCCTTTGCAAGCCCTAAGGCTACTGTGATCTGCGGCTGCATATCGGTCGGGAAGCCCGGATACGGAAGCGTCTTTACATTTGTACACTTCAGCCCCTTGGCACAGACCACGCGTACAGCGTCGTCCAGCTCCTCTATCTCACAGCCGATCTCCAAAAGCTTGGAGGTGGCCGCTTCCAAATGCTTGGGGATCACGTTTTTCACGGTCACATCGCCTCTTGTGGCCGCCGCGGCAAACATAAAGGTGCCTGCCTCTATCTGATCCGGAATAATCGAATACTCTGTCGTATGAAGGCGCTCCACACCCCGGATACGAATGATGTCCGTGCCCGCGCCCTTGATATTCGCGCCCATGCTGTTCAGGAAGTTCGCCACGTCTACCACGTGGGGCTCCTTGGCCGCGTTCTCGATGACGGTATTTCCATCCGCCATGGCCGCCGCCATCATGATATTGATCGTGGCTCCCACAGAAACCACGTCCAGATAAATGTGGCTGCCGCGCAGCTTCTCCGCATTGGCCACAATAAAACCGTACTCGATCTTCACGTCAGCTCCCAGAGCACGGAAGCCCTTCAGATGCTGGTCAATGGGACGGCTTCCGATATTGCAGCCGCCCGGGAGCGGAACCTTGGCCTTCTTATACTTTCCAAGCAAAGCGCCCAAAAGATAATATGAGGCGCGAATCCGCTTGATATACTCGTAATCTACACTGAAATCCCCGATCTGAGACCCGTTGATCTTCACCGTATGGCGCTCTTTACGCTCCACAAAAGCTCCAATCTTCTGCATAGCCTCCAGCAGGACATTGATATCCCGCACATCCGGAAGATTCTCTATCAATACTGTCTCATCTGTCATTATCGCAGCCGCAAGGATCGCCAGCGCAGCATTCTTGGCGCCGCCGATTTCCACTTCACCGACGAGCGGGTTCCCGCCTTTAATCACATACTGATCCATAACTACTCCCAGCTCTTTTTAGATTCTGTTCTTAGCATCTCTATAATTTCTATAATCTCTATCATCCAATACCGCTCCTGCTCCTGCTTCTGCTTCCCGGGCTTTCACCCGGCAGATCGGCAGACCGCGGTTCCCTGATGTCTATTTTTCCTGTTCCCGGCCAAATCTATTCCCGATTTGGTCTTTAACTAGTATAACACAATCTTTTGATTTGTAAATACCTGATCTTGGGAACAAAATGCTGAAAAACAGGGGAAAATCAGGTCTTTTTTCTTCTTCCACATTATAGCACAGACCCCGCCCGCTGTCATTTTACAATTCTGTTTCGTATCTTTTACATTTTCCGAATATTCTCCGGGTTCCCTTCTTTTGGGAAAAAGGATATAATAGAAGCACAGGTTTTCACCCTGCGGGGAAACCGTTCCCTGCCTGGCGCTATTTTCCGGCATCATTTTTCCGGGAAAATCGGGGGGACATGTTTCCTGAAAAGCCTTTCCACGGCAGGGTTTTTGTGAAAGAATTTGAAACAGAAG
>DWUW01000253.1 GCA_019120525.1 Candidatus Eisenbergiella stercorigallinarum
CTTGGGGATCTCCGAATAGGGGAACATATTCCGGAACACGTTCGGCTTCTTCACGTCGTCCAGGATATACATATGCTCTTCGATCTCAAGAAGATTGTTCTTCTCATTCATGGTCACCGGACGGTTGGAAAAGGTTTCATTGGTATTCATGTCAGCTCGCTCCTTCCGCAGTTTCAGATCTGCAATGCGTGAATTCTTTAATCCGTGTATTATTGTATACAATTATTCAATTTCTGTCAATCCGGAATTTTCCTGAATTCATTCCGGCTGTTCCCGAACGCATCCCGGCTCATTCCAGCATCCGTGCCACGTTTAAAAGTCCCCCTCCCTGCTTTTCCCGGGATTCTCCCAGATCGGAAGCAGACTGCAGCATCCTGCGCCTGATCTGTTCGTTCGTCTCCCGCGGATATTTCTGAAAACAGAGCGCCGCCGCCCCGGCCGCAAGCGGCGTGGACATGGAAGTCCCGCTTTTTTCCACATAGGCGTTCCGGCAGCCCGCCGGCGTACGGCAAAAGTCCGCGCTGCAGGAGACGATCCCCGTTCCCGGCGCCACCAGGTCCGGCTTTTTGCCTATCCCGGGAAAATCCCTTCTCCGCCGACACGCCTCCCCGTGAAATGGACGTTTCCAGCCGTCCGCCCCATCCTGGCACCCCACTGTCACCACCCGGCTTCCCGCTCCCAGGCAGGAAAGGCTTCCCTCCGCCGGAAACGTATTGCCCGCGGCGACCACCACAAACAGTCCTTCTTTCCAGGCCTCCTCCAGCCTTTCCGCCAGCCTGCTAAAAAGGGTCTCCCCTCCCGCGGGATCCGTTCCCACGCTCACGGATATATTCAGGATCTTAACCTGATACAGTTCCCTGTTTTTCAGCACCCAGTCGATTCCCTCTATCATATGGGAAACGGTCCCATCTCCCTTCTCATCCAGCACCTTTCCCACAAGCACGCGGCAGCCTCTGGCCACTCCCGCGAACCTTCCCCCGGAGCAGGAGCCGTTCCCGCACAGACAGCCTGCCACATGCGTCCCATGCCCGCAGTCGTCATAGGGGAGGCGGCTTCCTTCCACGAAATCCTTAAAGCCGATCACGTTTCCGGCAAGATCCGGGTGCATGGCGATCCCCGTATCCAGGATCGCTGCCGTAACCCCGGAGCCATCGTAGGGAAAGATCTCTTTTTCTTCCGCATGAATCATTTTTCTTGCACGGTCCATGAAATGTATCTCAGTCTTTTTTCTTACATTATGAAACATTCCGGCTTCCGGTTCGCCGTACCGCCGTCCTTTCTGATCCGCGGGTGCGTTTTCTTCCTTCCTCCTTCGGAAACACAGACAGGCCGGGGGCATAGTATAAAGCATAAAAACCAATCTTGGAGGCAACAGATATGAGTGATTTAACTGCGAGCGGCTGCGGATGCGGCAGTTCCTCTAACAACAGCTGCGGCTGTGCGACGACAGGAAACGGATGCGGGAACTGGATCTGGATCCTGATCCTGCTGTGCTGCTGCGGAAATGGAAACGGCTTCGGAAACGGAACTGGCTGCGGGTGCGGCTGCGGTGATTCCGGAAACGGCTGCGGAAGCTGGATCTGGATCCTGATCCTGCTGTGCTGCTGCGGCGGCGGAAACGGTCTCTGCTGCTGACCGCCCCATCGGGTTTCCTACGGCGTTTTCAGTCTGACCTGACGGCTGCCGCGGCGTTTTCTTCGCCGCGGCAGCGCTTTCGCATCCCTTCGCCGGTTCTTATGCCCTCTCCTTTTACATAGGATGTAAAGGAAAAGGAAAAGGAGAAGGCCATGGAAAAACTGGAACCGGATTCCATACAGGCTTTTGACGCCCTGTATACCACCAACCAGATACAGGTCCTGAAGCTCCTGCTTCCCTTCTGCTCCCCTCAGACGCAAAGAAGCCTTGCCATCCTCATCCGGCTTCTGGAGCTGAACTATACGATCGGCTTGTCCGGTCCCACCCGGAGGCCTTCCATGCCCCTTCCGACTCCCTTTCTTTTCCGGATCTGTGCGTCAAAATCCGCGGCTTCTGCCCGCCGCAGCTGCAGGCCATGCTGGATCAGCTCATGTCCTTCCAAAACGCCATGCAGATGTATGAGCAGATAAAGCCTCTGTTGGAACTGTTCGCAGAACAGGGCACGGATTCCGGCTCCCCGCGGGATACTGACGGCGGCTCCTCACAGGATACGGATTCCGGCTCCCAGCAGGGTGCGAAAACACAGGGTAAAGAAACGCGGGATAAAGAAGTCCAGGATAAAGAAGTGCAGAACAGAAACGACGCCCCCGGCAGAAGCCCGGATCCCCTTCCGGATCTGGCGGAGCTGCTGGCGGGAATGCTCTCCCCTTCCCAGAGGGAGCTGTTTCAGATGTTTCAGAAGGGCTTCCAGGCGGCAGAAGACGCCGGAAGCCCGGACAGAAAAAAAGATCAAAAGGAGAATGCTTCATGGCAGAACAGGCCGGAAAACCCCGCTGGATGACGGAGCCGTCGCTTCGGGACATCCCGCAGGAAAAGCTGGATTTTTTACAGAAGATGGTATTTGAAAGCAGGGAGCTGTCCCAGAAGGAGCTGCTTCCCTTTCTCATGGCCCTGGCCCAGAGAAGCCGGTCGGCGAATATCGCCTTCTCTTCCAGGGAGATGAACGCGATCATCGAAGCGATCCGCAAATACAGCACGCCCGAGGAAATCCTGAAAATGAACCAGATCATGAGGCTGATGCAGCGCAGGTAACGCTGCGTCAGCCTGCGTTTCCCTTACCATTTCCCCATCAGTCCAAACCGGCCTCCCCTCCGAAGGCCTCCAGCACCGCCGCCGGCTGATTCAGATAATGATCGGCCCGGATGTGCGCGGCGCTGACGCAGCCCCACAGGGCGAGCGCTCCTTCCACGCCTGCGTCCTTCGCGCACAGCATATCGTTTTCCGTATCTCCGATATAGACCGCATCCTCCGGGTCCGCGTTCATCCGCCGCAGGTATTCCTTCACCGGATCTCCGGAAGGCTTGTGTCTTTCGGTATCATCCGCGCAGATGATCATGTCAAAGCACTCCGCAAGTCCGCAGGCTCCGTCCGCGGAAAGTTCCGCCTTCGTCCGGGAGGTCGCAATGCCGAGATGAAAACCTCTTTCTTTCAGCTGCGCAAGGAGCTTGCGGATTCCCGGAAATACCCTGATCCGGTCCCTGTATTTCGGCATAAGGGAAAGCCACAGCTTCATGGCGTCAGCCATCTCCTCCTCCGGGATCCCCAGCTGTCTGAGCCCGTCCTCCCCGGTGATCCCAAGGGCAAAGGTCAGCTGCTCCTTTTTTGTTTCTCCCCCCGTTTTCTTCCGAAGCATCTCCTGCAGGGAGGAAAGGATCGCATCCTGGGAATCCACCAGCGTCCCGTCCACGTCGAAAATAATGTGTTTTTTCTTCCTCATCTCTTTCTCCTTAAACCATAAGCTCCGTTTTCTGCCGCCGTTCCATTTTTCCGGCGATCTCCATCATTCCTGTTTCGTAATCCCGTTCAAAGCTGTCCGACAGTTCAAGTAAGGGAACGGCGTACTCCGGAAGGTACCGGCTGCAGTCCTCATACAGTTCCTCCATCATCCCTTCCAGGAACGGATTTGTATACAAAACAATCCGTTCCGGATTCAGAAGGACGGCGTAGATCTGGATGATCCGCCGGTATACCTCCTGCATTCCCCGGGCGCTGAACGCGTCGCTTAAGGGCTGCAGCTTTCCCTTCATGTCCGGAAGGAACCCCAGTTCTCCCGCGAAATCCGCCGCTCCCGGCCAGACCCTTCCGTCCAGGACGATCCCGGCCCCCATTCCGTTTCCTCCCAGATAGAGACAGACACACGCGCCCCGTTCCATCCCGGTCCTGATCCAGCAGCCCGCAGCAGCCGCGTTCATATCGTTGACCGCGCGTACCGGGACCTCCAGCTTTTCCGAAAAAAATCCCTCCAGATCCCTTCCTTCCAGCTCCTGGTCCCCTTCCGACAGCATCAGACGCCCTTTGGATACCATTCCCGCCGCGCCGATCACCACCGCACGAAGCTACGGATACAGCTCTTTTATGCTCTGAGCGGTCTCTCCGATCGCTTCCCACAGCCTCCCCTCTCCCTGGCGCGATGCCTGGGCAAGAACTCTTCCGTCCAGATCCTTCAGCTTCCAGCGAAGTCTTCCCCGCTCGATGGTAAGCAGAAGATAAACGGCATGCAGAGGATTCAGCCGGTAAAGCATGGCGCACCTTCCCCCGCTGGAGCTTCCAGCTCGGACAGGGAAGTTCCTTCCTCCATCCGATTCCGCGATGCGCGAAAAAATCAGCCGCCTTTCCGTCCAAAGGAACAGAGAAGCCGGCTGATTTCCCATTTCAGCGGACAGACGGGATCTTTCCCTTCCCGTCATTTCCGCTCCTTACCTGCACACAATATTGATGATCTTACCGGGCACATAAATCTCCTTTACGATGTTTCCGGTCAGCCTGTCGGCCACCGCCTCTTTTCCGGCGGCGATCGCCGCGTCCTTATCCGCGTCGGCAGACAGCTTCACGGTGGCGCGCACCTTGCCGTTCACCTGCACGGCAACCTCGATCACGGCTTCCACCGTCTTCGCTTCCTCCCAGACGGGCCAGGACGCCTGATACAGCCTTCCGCCGTACCCCTGCATCTCCCAGAGCTCTTCGGTGATGTGAGGGGCGACCGGATTGAGCAGGATGAGTAAGGTCTTGAATTCATCCCTTGTCACCCTTCCGGCCTTGTAAAAATCGTTGATCAGCGCCATCAGCGCAGCGATTCCCGTGTTATACTTCAGGCTTTCATAATCGAGAGAAACCTTCTTGATGGTCTGGTGCATCTTCGTTTCCAGCTCTTTGGAATAGCC
>DWUW01000254.1 GCA_019120525.1 Candidatus Eisenbergiella stercorigallinarum
CAGTCTTTTGAGAAACTTTACGATAAATAGAACTAAAAGTATATACTATTAAAAAAACAGTGCCATATAATACCTTTACAAATTTAAATTATCTGATAAAATGTCGAATGACAAAAAATTGTATACACAAATGTGTTGTATGATTTGTGAGAGGAGAGATCATATGAGTTTGATGTGGGTATCGGTATCAGAATGTAATCAGTCGCATATTTATCATCTTACCCAGATGATAAAGGACGACGAGAATCTGCAGATTGTACTTTCTTACGGAGCGCCGGATATGGACAGAGGGGATTTCGGGCTTCTGAAACGGAAAACGGAACAGGTTTTGTCCCAGCTTGGCGTCCCTCTGCACCTGAAGGGCTGTCAGTATCTGAAAACGGCGGTAGAGCTGTGTATACAGAATATGGAAGAACTGGAAGGGATCACAAAAAGGCTATATCCGGATGTGGCGCGGATTCATCATACGGCGGGAGAAACAGTGGAACATGCGATCAGGCACGCGATCGGCGCGGCCTGGCAGAGAGGGGATGAGGGAGTACAGAAAAAATTGTTCGGATACAGCCGCATGGAAGGGAAGCGGCCGACCAATCTGGAATTCATTTACCGGCTGGCGGATTACCTGCAGAATGAGGAAGGGAAATATCTTTCCTGACAGGGAAAAGGCCGGAAGCCCTGACGCTATGGTCCCTTTGGATAAAAGGGCTTGAAAAAAGCGGGTTCGGCGTTAAGGTAGGAAAGGAATGGCAGCGGCCCTTCTCCTGGGAGAAGGCAGCCAGGCCTTCGGCCTGCCCGGACTTTCCGCCCTTGCGCTGGCCTGCGCGGGTATTCTTACCGTCAGGCTGTCGGGAAAAAAGAAGGAAGCGCCGGCCGCTTTATCATGAGGAGCCGGCGCTTCCCGCGTCCTAATACAGCAGGGTTACGTTTGTGATCTCGTTATCCGTCACGTCGAACTGCCAGATGGAGCAGCCGGGGATCCGGTGCTCTGTCAGGTAATAATGTCCGTCGAAGCTTCCCATATAGTAAGGCGTCCCGCCGCCGACAAAATAAGAATAGATGTCCTCATATCCGCCGGAGGAAAGCAGGCGCAGGTCGCGGGTACGCAGGATGGTGGCGTAATCCTGGCTTCCGGAAGCGTCCGTTGAAACCGTGATATAGAAATAATCCTGGATCTTTTCCAGCTGGACCATTCCCGCGATCTGCGCGGGAACCGGATATTCCTCCAGTATGGAAAGATCCTTTAATTTTGCCCGGATGATGCTGGAATTGCCGGAGACAAAATAAATTTCGTCCCCAAGGATGGAAAAGGAGCGCACATAGACCCCGTTCAGTTTTTCAATGCTGCGGATATCCTCCAGGACGACCTGGGAAGAATCCGGGAGCCGTCGGAATACGTACAGCTCGCCGGTCATGGAGCTGTAGGCATAAAAGCGTTCTGTCCCTTCGTCATAAACCACATAGTGGGGACGGATCCCGATATCGGTGAATTCCTGCGTGAGAAGGAAGGCGCCGTCCTTTTTTTCCAGGATCAGGATCCGGTTATTTTCCGTATCGTCCGCGAGATAGACGGTCCCATCGCCGGCAATGGTATGTCCCCGCCGGATCTGGTCCGTTACCACTCCCCATTCGTCCAGGGGACGGGACAGGCTGTCGCTGAAAAGGATCTGGTCATGATAGGTATCCACAATAAAATAGTCGTCTCCGATCCTGGCAACACAGGAGGGGACGCTGAGGAAGGAGAAAGGGTTCCTGGCTGACTGCGGCCGCGCGTCGGACCCGGAGACCGTCCGGGAGACCCGGATAACAGGGGAATCCTTCCGGAAAAGAAACAGGAACGCGGCCCCGGAGGCAGACAGAAGACAGATAAGGAGCAGGATCATACACAGTTTTTTCTTCATGGATCAGGAATCCCCTTTCTTCGGGCGCCTCTGTCAGGGGTGCGGCGTCCCGTATTCCAAGTATACCACAGAAAAAACTTTTTCAACAGGGAAGTTCCCGCTTGGAGCGGATGCGGATTCATGGTACAATAAACAGGAAAACAACAGGACGGAAAGAGGCTCTCCGTTACACAAAAGAGAAAGGATGGAAAAATGAAAAAGTTCCTGAAGGAATTCGAGACCTTCATCATGCGGGGGAATGTGATCGATATGGCAGTCGGTGTTATCGTCGGTGCCGCGTTCCAGGCGATCGTCAATTCCCTGGTGAACGATGTGATCTCCCCTGTGCTCGGCCTGGTGGCCAATATGGACCTGAGCTACCTGGTACTGACGGTCAACGGCGTGGAGATCCGCTACGGCGCGTTCATCACCTCTGTGATCAACTTCGTGATCATGGCTTTCGTGATCTTCCTGCTGGTCAAGCTGATCAATAAGGTCTCCGAGTTCGGCTTTAAGAAAAAGGAGGAGGACGAGGCGCCCGCGAAGCCCGCGACGAAGATCTGTCCTTACTGCAAGAGCGAGATCCCGGCTGACGCTGTGAAATGCTGCCGCTGCACCTCCGACCTGACGGAATAAGGACAGCAAAATGCCGCCTGCGGCGGCGGGAAGGAGGAAGGTATGGGGAAGGTTACGATTACGATCGGAAGAGAATATGGAAGCGGCGGGCATGAGGTGGGGGAAAAGCTGGCCGAGCGGCTTGGTTTTACTTTCCTGGACCGGATCATCCTGAACGAGATTTCCAGGAAGAGCGGGATCAGCGTGGAGGATCTGATGAACCGTGACGAGGTAAAGACCTCCTCCTTTCGGGATACGCTCATTCCCTATGATTTTGAATCCGAAAATCTGAATGAAAAGCTGTTTGACATGCAGGCGGATTTTATCCTGCATAAATCCATGGAAGAATCCTGCGTGGTGGTGGGACGCTGCGCGGATGTGATTTTGGCTTACCAGGATAACGTGGTCAATATATTCATCTATGCGAATATGGAGGACAAGATCCGCAGGATCAAGCGGCTGTATCATCTGGGAGACAGGCAGAAGGCGGCGAAGATGATCCGCAGGACGGAGAAGATCCGCCGGAACTATTATCAGTATTATACGGATGAGATCTGGGGAGATAAGAGAAATAAGGCGCTGATGATCAACACCTCGCAGACCGGCGTGGACGGGGCGGTGGAGTTAATTATCGCGTATCTTAAGCTGAAGGGGTATCTGGACGGGGAGCCGGAAGGGAAACAGGAAGAAAAGAGAAGGGGAGAGGGATTATGAGCGGTATTGTGGGAACCAATGCGGTTGTGCAGGTAGGTTTTGTGGTCAGGGATATTTATGAGACCAAAAAGAAGTGGGCAAAGTTTCTGGGAGTGGAGGAACCGCCCGTGGGAGATTCCGGGGAATATTCCGTTACCCGGATGCAGTATAAGGGGGAAGAAGCGCCGGAAGCCAAAAGCCTGCTCGCCTTTTTTAATCTGCCGGGCCTGCAGATCGAGCTGATCCAGCCGAATGAGGCTCCGTCCACCTGGCGGGAATACCTGGATACGCATGGAGAGGGGATCCATCACCTGGCCTTTAACGTGGGCGGCATGCGCATGGAGCAGGCGATCGGGAAATGCCGGGATTTCGGCATGACGCTGGAGCAGAAGGGGGAATATTCGGATGGAAGCGGGAGATATGCCTATCTGTCCGCGCAGAAGGACCTGAAGACAGTCATCGAGCTTCTGGAAAGCGGTCCGCAAAACGGATAAAGCTATGGCCGGGCCGTCCTGAGAATATCAGGGCGGCCGCTCTGTTTCCCGGCGCCTTTTTATGGGAACCGATGTCGGAAAAAAGCAAAAAATGACCATCAGACAGCCGGATTGCGGGAGCGCCCGCAGGGAAAAAGCGGTATACTGAAGATCATCGGGAAAAGATGCGCGGCATGGATCCCGGATCCGTGCCGGAAGTAAGAAATGCCGCTGCGGCGGCAGGAAAGGAAGAGAAAATGAGAGACAGAAAGAAAGCGGAAGCGGCGGCCAGAGAGCTGGTATCCAAAATGACGCTGGAGGAGAAGGCGTCACAGCTGCGGTATGACGCGCCTGCGATCCCAAGGCTTGGCATTCCGGCCTATAACTGGTGGAATGAGGCGCTGCACGGAGTGGCGAGAGCGGGCGTGGCGACCAGTTTCCCGCAGGCGGTGGGAATGGCGGCGGCCTTTGACGACAGCCTGCTGCGCGCAGTGGGAGACGCGGTGGCGACGGAGGGACGCGCCAAGTATAACGAATATGCGAAGCACAATGACAGGGATATTTATAAGGGCCTGACCTTCTGGTCGCCCAACGTGAATATTTTCCGGGATCCCAGATGGGGAAGAGGGCATGAAACCTATGGCGAGGACCCGTATCTGACGTCCCGCCTCGGCGTGGCTTATGTGGAAGGCCTTCAGGGAACCGGAACGGCGGAGGATCCAAAGGAAGGGGAATATCTCAAGACGGCGGCCTGCGCGAAACATTTCGCGGTGCATTCCGGGCCGGAAGGGGTACGCCATGAGTTC
This sequence comes from Candidatus Eisenbergiella stercorigallinarum, assembly GCA_019120525.1. Classification (GTDB taxonomy): domain Bacteria; phylum Bacillota; class Clostridia; order Lachnospirales; family Lachnospiraceae; genus Eisenbergiella; species Eisenbergiella stercorigallinarum. The sequence continues at coordinate 4,465 of DWUW01000254.1, forward strand.
AATGCCGTCGCCAACAGGAAGGATATGTACGAGACCTATCTTCCCGCTTTTGAGGCCTGCGTAAAGGAAGCGGGGGTGGAATCCGTTATGGGCGCCTATAACCGGACGAACGGGGAGCCCTGCTGCGGCAGCAATACGCTCATCCGGAACATCCTGAGAGGAGAGTGGGGCTTCCAGGGGCATTTTGTATCGGACTGCTGGGCCATCAAGGATTTCCATGAGCACCACTGCGTGACCAAAACGCCGGAGGAATCTGCCGCGATGGCGCTGAAGGCGGGCTGCGACGTGAACTGCGGCGTGACCTATCTGCACCTTCTTAAGGCGTATGAGCAGGGAATGGTGACGGAGGGAGAGATCACCCAGGCCGCGGAGAGGCTGTTTACGACCCGGTATCTGCTTGGATGCTTTGACAGGGCCGAATATGACGATATCCCCTACGAGGCAGTGGAGTGCGCAAAGCATCTGGAACTCGCGCAGAAGATCGCAAGGGAGGGCATGGTTCTCCTGAAGAACGACGGGACGCTTCCCCTTAAAAAGGAAGGGCTGAAGACCATCGGAGTGATTGGGCCGAACGCGAACAGCAGAAGCCCGCTGGTGGGAAATTATCACGGAACGTCTTCCCGCTATATCACCATGCTGGAAGGGATCCAGGACGCGGTGGGCGAGGATGTGCGCGTGCTCTATTCGGAAGGCTGCCATCTGTACAAGGATCGGGTAGAGGCCCTTGCCTGGAGGCAGGACCGCATTTCCGAGGCGCTTACGGTGGCGGAGCACAGCGATGTGGTGGTTCTCTGCCTTGGGCTGGATGAAACCCTGGAGGGCGAGGAAGGGGACACCGGAAACAATTATGCCTCCGGCGATAAGATCGATCTGCAGCTGCCTGAGGTCCAGAGGGAGCTTTTGGAGGCTGTTGCAGGCTGCGGCAAACCTGTCGTCCTGTGCGTACTGACCGGAAGCGCGGTGGACCTGAGCTTTGCCGACGCGCATGTGAACGCCATCCTTCAGGTGTGGTATCCCGGCGCGAGAGGCGGGAAGGCTGCGGCTGACATCCTGTTTGGGGCCTGCTCTCCTTCCGGAAAGCTTCCGGTTACCTTTTACCGGGACCTGGAGGGCTTCCCGGCCTTTGAGGACTATTCCATGAAGGGACGCACCTACCGCTATCTGGAAAAAGAGCCTCTCTATCCCTTCGGCTTTGGCCTGACCTATGGCCGCGTCGAGGTAAGGGAAGCCGCTCTTGTGGATCAGGCGGCTGAGGGGGAAGCCTCCTGCGAAAAGGAAAGGGATTATGCGGTAAGGGCTGTCCTGGAAAATACCGGGTCCTATGATACGGACGAGGTGCTCCAGGCTTATATCCGGGCGGAGGATTCCGCTTTCGCCCCGCTGCATCCTTCCCTCTGCGCTTTCACCCGGGTGAACCTGAAGGCCGGAGAGAGAAAAGAAGTGAAGCTGTCTATCCCGGCATCTTCCTTTACCATTGTGGACGAGGAAGGCAGACGGTATGTGGATGGAACCCATTTCAGCCTGTATGTGGGAACCAGCCAGCCGGATGAAAGAAGCGCGCAGCTTACGGGCATGCGGCCTGTAAAGATCGCGCTTGAGCTGTAAGAGGCCGGTAAGGCCGGCGTTTGCGGCGCGGCCTGAAGCAAAGAACGTATAATAAGAATAAGAGCCTTCCCTATTCAGAAGACACAGCTTCTGAAAGCGGAAGGCTCTTTTTTGCAGTCAATGTACTTTAAGATATGCGGAAAGCTCCGCCACCTCCTCCGTCAGCAGGTTGGTAAAATAAATCGCCCCGTCCGGATTCAGGTGGTCCGCGTCGCTGAAATATTTCAGGTTGGTCTGAAATCTTTCATCATGGGAGTAATCGTAATAGCTGACCCCGTATTCCAGGGCAATGTCATTGATCACGGTATAGAATTCATACAGAAAGTCCGCCGGGACATGCTGGTTGTAATATACCGTAAAGGGAGTCGTGATCAGGACCGGCGTAATGCCGTTTTCCTTGCACAGCGTGATCAGGCTGATCAGATCCTGCTTTTTATCCTCTTCAAAATAGGTTTCCCTGTTTTCAAAATGT
>DWUW01000255.1 GCA_019120525.1 Candidatus Eisenbergiella stercorigallinarum
GAGCAGAGGACTGAAAATCCTCGTGTCACTGGTTCGATTCCGGTTCTGGGCATTTTTTTGTGTCTATAGAGTTTTGCAGTAAAATTTTATACGGAGCATTAGCTCAGTCGGTAGAGCACCTGACTTTTAATCAGGTTGTCGGGGGTTCGAATCCCCCATGCTTCATCCAGTTATCATATCAGGCTGAAAAATTTCAGGCCTGATATTTTTTTATGCCAAAATCCCATGAATTGTTATATAATTTGAGTACAGATATTTGTTGCGAATGAAATTATTGTAAATGAAAGGATTGAAATGAAACGGATTATCACCATTTACCTCCGGCCGTATTATGGACGGATGGCAGTTGGATTCCTGATAAAATTTCTGGGGGCCATCATGGATCTGTTTATTCCATGGATCCTTGCCTACGTGATTGATAATGTGATTCCGGTGAGGAGTATGAGGCTGATTTTTCTGTGGGGAGGGATCATGCTGCTCTGTTCTGTCCTTGCGGTATCCTTTAATATCATTGCGAACCGGATGGCCTCCAGAGTAGCGAGTGACGCTACACAGATCATCCGGCATGACCTGTTTGCCAAAACGATGTATCTGTCGGCGCGGCAGACGGATGCGTTTACAAAGCCGTCCCTGATCTCAAGGCTTACAACGGATACTTATAATGTGAACCAGATGATCGGGCGTATCCAGCGTCTGGGTGTAAGGGCTCCGATCCTTTTAGTAGGAGGCGTTCTGTTTACGCTGTCGCTGGATCCTGTACTCTCCGGTGTCCTGCTTCTGGTGATGCCGGTTCTGGCGGCGGTTATGGTGACAGTTTCCAGGAAGGGAATGCCCATGTACCAAAGGCTTCAGAGCTGTGTGGATGGCTTTGTGTGTCTGGTGAGGGAGGATATCGCGGGTATCCGGGTGATCAAGGCATTGTCCAAAATGGATTATGAAAAGGAGAAGTTTGACCGGATCAACAGAATGGTTGTCGCCTGTGAAAGAAATGCGGAAAGAACGATGGCGGTTCTGAATCCGTCTATGAATATGCTTTTGAACCTTGGCCTGGTGGGCGTGATCCTGGTCGGGGCATTTCGTGTGAATGCCGGGACGTCAGAGGTTGGGAAGATCCTGGCATTTATGACCTATTTTACCATTATCCTGAATGCGATGATGTCTATTTCCAGAATGTTTGTCATCATCAGCAAAGCGGTGGCCTCGGCGGCCAGGATCGATCAGGTGCTTGCCTGCAGGGATGATCTGGTGCTGCTGGAAGAGGATGAAGCGCTGACGGGGAAAAAAGAGGAAAAAGGGGCAGGACAGGAAAAGAAGGCAGGGACGGAGAAAAATCCGGATGCGGATGAGATCGTATTTGAGCATGTCAGTTTTTCCTATAATAAAAATGAACCGAATCTGAAGGATATCTCTTTTACGGTAAAAAAGGGAGAAATGCTGGGGATCATCGGTTCCACAGGCTCCGGCAAAACAACGCTGGCTTCGCTTTTGATGCGTCTTATGGATGTGGATGAAGGGCGCGTGATGATCGGAGGCAGAGATGTGAGAAGTTTTGACAAGGAGGAACTGAGAAGCCGATTCGGGGTTGTGTTTCAGAATGATACGATTTTTGAGGACTCGATTTACGAAAACGTAAGGATGGGAAGATCGCTTTCCCACGAGGCCATAGAACAGGCGCTCCGGTTTGCGCAGGCGGAGGAATTTACCAGGGAGAAAGAAAGGAACGAAGGGGCTATGCTGGATATCCGGGGAGCGAACCTGAGCGGGGGCCAGAAGCAGAGAGTGCTGATCGCCCGGGCGCTGGCTGCCGGGCCGGAGATCCTGATCCTGGATGATTCTTCAAGCGCGCTGGATTATCGGACGGACGCTCTGCTGCGAAGGCAGCTGAAGGAGCATTTCAGCGGGACGACGACGATCCTGATCGCGCAGCGGATCAGTTCCGTAATGCATGCGGATCACATTCTTGTGTTGGAGGACGGTGAAATGCTCGGTTATGGGACACATGAGGAACTGATGGAAACCTGTGAAGTATACAGGGAGATCAGCCGGTCACAGACCGGCGATATGGCATGCTGACGGCAGTTGAGGGAGGCTGGAAATGAAATCGGAAGATAAAAAGGGGACTCTTCTGAGGCTGGGCGGCTATCTGATGCGTTATAAATGGCATCTGGCCGGGGCAATGGCGCTTACGGTAGGAAGCAATCTGTTCGCGCTGATCGGGCCGATGCTTTCCGGATACGCAGTGGATGCGATCGAGCCGGGACCTGGAAAAGTGATCTTTGGGGAAGTATTTTACTATGCGGCCTGGATGGCCGGATTTTATGTGATTTCATCCGTGTTTTCCTATCTCCTTCAGGTCCTGATGATCACGATCAGCCGCAAGGTGGTATATCAGATGCGTAAGGATGTGTTTGAGAAGCTTCTTGCGCTGCCGGTAAGGTATTTTGACGTACATCAGGGTGGGGATATCATCAGCCGGATTTCCTATGATATCGATACGGTGAATATGTCTTTATCAGAGGATGTGGTGCAGCTTCTGACGACTGTGATCACGGTGAGCGGGGCCTTTCTGATGATGCTGGTGATCTCGCCCCGGCTGGTGCTGATCTTCGCTTTTACCATGCCGCTTTCCATGTGCATTACCAGGTATCTTACGGGGAAGACGAGGCCGCTGTTCCGCGCAAGATCGGCTTCCCTTGGAGAACTGAACGGTTTCGCGGAAGAGATGGTTTCAGGACAGAGGACATTGAAGGCTTACTGTCAGGAGGAGAATACGATCGGCCGTTTTGAGGAGAAAAACGGGAAAGCGATGCAGGCGTATTACAGGGCGGAATATTATGGAAGTATCGTGGGGCCAATGGTGAATTTCATTAATAATCTGTCTCTTTCGCTGATCAGTGTGTTCGGAGCAATCCTGTATCTGTTCGGAAGCATGACGATGGGGAATATTTCTTCGTTCGTCCTGTATTCCAGAAAATTCTCCGGGCCGATCAACGAGGCTGCCAATATCATCAGTGATCTGCAGTCGTCGATGGCGGCTGCGGAGCGGGTTTTCCGTCTTCTGGATGAGGCGGAGGAGGAAGCTGATGTGCCGGATGCGGAGGAATTGCTGTCAACAAAAGGGGAAGTGGAGCTTACGCATGTAAAATTTGGCTATAATCCCGCTAAAACTGTCATTCATGACTTGAGTTTCCACGTAAAACCCGGTAAAATGATAGCAATTGTAGGTCCGACCGGAGCAGGGAAAACAACGCTGATCAATCTGCTTATGCGGTTTTACGATGTGGACGGAGGCTTTGTAGCCGTAGACGGAAAAAAGATCCGGCTGCTGAAAAGGGACAGCCTGCGCCGGGCCTACGCGATGGTGCTGCAGGATACCTGGCTGTTTACCGGAACGATTTATGAAAATCTTGCTTACGGCAGCCTGGAAGGGGATGCCGGAAAACAGGAAGAGCAGGTGCGCGCGGCGGCGAAGGAGGCCGGGATCGACGGATTTATCAGAAGGCTTCCGAAGGGATACCGGACTGTGCTGTCAGACGAGGGAACCAATATTTCCAAAGGGCAGAAGCAGCTTCTGACGATCGCAAGAGCCATGCTGCTTCCGGCCGGGATGCTGATCCTGGACGAAGCGACCTCGGATGTGGATACCCGAACGGAAATGAAGATCCAGGATGCGATGAGGAAGCTGATGAAGGACAAAACCTGCTTTATCATTGCGCACCGGCTGTCTACGATCCGGAATGCGGACCATATCCTGGTGGTGAATGACGGAGATGTGGTCCAGCAGGGAACGCATGAACAGCTTCTGCAGCAGGAAGGGCTGTACCGGCAGATGTATCTGGCTCAGTTCGAATAAGGGAAGGCCGGATGGAAAACGGCGGATAACGCCGGCGGGGCAAAGGCTCTGGTCTATCCCGCCGGCTCTTTCTTTTTGCCGGCCTTATTTCCGGAGAAGAATGGCAGGCCGGGATTTCCTGCCGCAGGAAAAGACGCAGGATGGAAAGGCGGTTCAGGCACATGGGCTGTGAAGATAGAAGCAGGATGGCTGCAAAGCCGGAGGAAAGCCTGGAGGATCGGCTGGAGTGGTATGGAGAGAGCGGATATTATCCGTTTCATATGCCCGGACATAAAAGAAGGATGCCGGAAGAGTACGGTCCGGCGCTGCAAACGGCCGCCCGGATGGATATTACGGAAATTGACGGCTTTGATGATCTGCACCAGCCGGAGGGGATATTGCTTTTCGCCCAGAAGCGCGCGGCGGCGGTTTTCGGCGCAGATGAGACCTTTTTTCTGGTAAATGGTTCTACGGCGGGGATCCTGACCGCCGTGTCCGCGGCGGTGGAGAAACGCGGGAAGCTCCTGATGGCGCGCAATTGCCACAGATCGGTTTACCATGCTGTTTTTCTGAGGGAGCTGCAGCCTGTTTTTCTGTATCCCGGGGTCCTGGAAGGGGGCGTGGCGGACGCCATCGCGCCGGGCCAGGTGGAAGAGGCGCTTGCCCGGGACCCGGATATACGGGCTGTGCTGATCACCTCGCCTACCTATGACGGGGTAGTATCAGATGTTAAGGCCATTGCGGAAGCCGCGCACCGCGCAGGCGCGCTTCTGATCGTTGACTGCGCGCATGGAGCGCATTTCGGTTTCGCGGATGGCCAGCCGGAAAGCCCGGTCAGACTCGGAGCCGACCTGGTAGTGCAGAGCCTGCACAAAACCCTCCCGGCCCTGACGCAGACGGCGCTTCTGCACAGGAATGGGGAAAGGGTCTCCTCTGAAGCGGTCCGCCGTTTTGAAAGGATATACCAGACGAGCAGCCCGTCTTATGTGATGATGGGAAGCATGGATTCCTGCGTGAGGCTTCTTGAGAAGCGGGGAAGGCAGATCTTTACGGAATTTGAGGAAAGACTGGACCGGTTTTATGAAAGATTATCCGGGCTTAAGACCCTTCGGGTTCTCGGACAAAGCCTTCCGGAACAGGGGTGTATGAAAGCGTTTGACAGGGGAAAACTTCTGATATCAGCCTCAAATGGAAAAATTACCGGAAATTTACTTTACAAAGAGCTTTTGAAACGTTATTATCTTCAGATGGAGATGGTTTGTGAGACTTATGTGACGGCCATCCTGACGCCCTGGGATACGCGGGATGGTTTGTGCAGGCTGGCGGAAGCGCTGGAGGAGATCGACAGAGAGCTTTCCGGACCGGAAAAGCCGGAGGATGGCCGGCTGTTTTACAGCGGAGGGGAAGCAGGGTGCGGACCCGTCATGCGTCACTGGCCGCGGACCAGGACTGTCCTTCCGCTTTCTGAAGCGGAAGAAGCGCCGAAGACTGCCGTACGGCTATCCGGCGCCGCAGGAAATATTTCAGGAACTTATGTGAACCTCTATCCGCCGGGAATCCCGCTGATCATCCCGGGTGAGCTGATCACGGAGGAGATCATTAAGTTAATAGAAACGTATGTTCAGCAGGGCCTGAACATACAGGGGGTAGAAAAGCCGGACGGCGGCGGGTTTTCTGCCCGGGAACTCATCATAGAAACCATAACAGGACGGAGGAACAGAATATGAGAAAAACCAAAATGATCTGCACGATCGGACCCGCTTCCCAGAGTGAGGAAAAGGTAAGGGAGATCATCCTTGCAGGGATGAACGTAGCCCGCTGTAATTTTTCCCACGGGGATCATGCAGAGCAGGGAGCGAAATTCGATACGATCCGTAAGGTGAGCCGGGAGCTGAACATGCCGGTAGCCATTCTCCTTGATACCAAGGGACCGGAGATCCGGCTGAGAGATTTTGAGGGCGGAAAGACGCAGCTTGTGGCGGGGCAGACGTTTACGCTGACCACAAACGAGATCATGGGAACCAATGAGATCGCCGCCATTTCTTATAAAAATCTGGTAAATGACGTCAGTGCCGGTTCCAGGATCCTGATCGACGACGGCCTGATTGAAATGATCGTGGAAGAGGTCACGGATACGGATATCGTGTGCCGCGTGGTAAACGGCGGCCCGGTTTCCAACCACAAGGGCGTGAATGTGCCCGGGGCGGATCTTTCCATGCCTTACATCGGTGAAACCGATATGAACGATATCCTCTTCGGTATTGAAAAGGGATTCGATATCATCGCGGCAAGCTTTGTGCGCAAGAAAGAGGATGTGCTGGAGATCCGCAGGATCCTGGAGGAGCACAATTCCCACATGATGATCATTTCCAAGATCGAGAGCCTGCAGGGAATTAAAAATATGGATGAGATCATCGCGGTTTCCGACGGTATCATGGTGGCCAGAGGAGACCTGGGCGTGGAAGTACCGATGGAGGAGGTTCCGATCCTTCAGAAGCAGATGATCAAGAAGGCTGTCGCGGCAGGGAAGCAGGTGGTGACCGCCACCCAGATGCTGGAATCCATGATCCACAATCCCCGTCCGACCAGGGCGGAAGCGACGGATATCGCCAACGCGATCTATGACGGAACCACGGCTATCATGCTTTCCGGCGAAAGCGCGAACGGGGATTATCCGGTTGAGGCGGTAAAGACCATGGCAAGGATCGCGGAAAGGGCCGAGCAGGATATTGATTTTGAGGGACGCCTGAAGAAGCGCGCGGTTCCGGACGACGGGGACACGACGACGGCAATCTCCCACGCGACCTGCACGCTGGCTGCGGACCTGAAGGTAAAGGCGATCATTACGGTTACCATGTCCGGATTCACTGCGGCCATGATCTCCAGATTCAAGCCCAGCTGTCCGATCATCGGCTGCGCGGTGAAGCGTCTGGTATGGCGCCAGCTCAATCTGCAGTGGGGCGTTCAGCCGCTTCTGATCCACGAGGAGAATACCACGGAGGATCTGTTTAACGAGGCGGTCACCGCAGCTCTGAACGCGGGATATATCCAGCACGGAGATAAGGTGATCATTACGGCCGGCGTGCCTCTTGGCATTTCCGGGAAGACCAACCAGCTCAGAGTGGTGGAGGTTTAAGACAGAAAGGACAGCCGTCCGGGACGGCAGAGAACGGTATAAGAGACAAATAAGAACGGCCCGGCAGGGCCGTTCTTTGAAAAAAGGGGTAAATAAAGGAGGGGAATATGGCAAAATATGTAATGGCGCTGGACCAGGGGACGACGAGCTCACGATGCATCCTGTTCGACCGGAGTGGGCGCGTATGTTCTTCGGCGCAGAAGGAATTTACCCAGATTTATCCGAAACCGGGCTGGGTGGAGCATGATCCGCTGGAGATCTGGTCTTCGCAGCTCAGCGTGGCTGTGGAGGCTCTGGGGAAGATCGGGGCGGAGCCCACGGATATCGCGGCGATCGGGATCACAAACCAGAGGGAAACGACGATCTGTTTTTCCAGGAAAACGGGAAGGCCGGTCTGCCATGCTATCTGCTGGCAGTGCCGCAGGACGGCGGATGAGATCGACCGGCTGAAGGAAGAGGGCTTTGATAAGCTGATCCGGGAGAGGACCGGCCTGATCCCGGACGCTTATTTTTCCGGGACGAAGATTAAATGGATCCTGGATCATGTGGAAGGGGCCAGACAGATGGCGGAGGAGGGAGAGCTGCTGTTCGGTACGGTGGATACCTGGCTGATCTGGAACCTGACAAAAGGGAAGGTTTTTGTTACAGATTATACCAATGCCTCTCGCACCATGCTGTTTGACATCCATAAGAAGCAGTGGGACGAGGATATCCTGAAGCGGCTTGGAACCCCGAAAAGCATGCTTCCCGAGGTAAAGCCTTCCAGCTGTATATATGGCTATACGGAGGAATCCGTGATCGGCGGGACGATCCCCATCGCGGGAGCGGCGGGAGACCAGCAGGCCGCGCTGTTCGGCCAGTGCTGCTTCGCGGCGGGAGAGGCGAAGAATACGTATGGAACAGGCTGCTTCCTTCTGATGAACACGGGAAATGTGCCGGTGCAGTCGGAAAACGGCCTGCTCACTACCATTGCTGCCAGTACGGACGGGGAGCTTCAGTATGCGCTGGAGGGCAGCGTATTTGTGGCGGGAGCCGCCATCCAGTGGCTGCGGGATGAGCTCCGCATGATCAAAAGCGCGCCGCAGTCAGAGGAATACGCGGCTTCCGTGGAGGATACGGACGGGGTTTATGTGGTTCCTGCTTTTACCGGCCTGGGAGCGCCTTACTGGAACCCCCATGCCAGGGGGATGATCGTGGGCCTGACCAGAGGGACGGCCAAGGAGCATTTCATCCGGGCCACGCTGGAGTCTCTGGCCTATCAGAGCCGGGATGTGCTGGAAGCGATGGAAAGGGATTCCGGTATCCGGCTGAAGAACCTGCGCGTGGATGGAGGGGCGAGCGCCAATGATTTCCTGATGCAGTTCCAGGCGGATATCACGGATAAGGAGGTGCTTCGCCCTGCCTGCATTGAGACTACGGCGTTGGGAGCCGCCTATTTGGCGGGCATCGCGGTCGGTTTCTGGCGGGATAAGGAAGACGTTTGCAGGAACCGGTCCCTGGAGAGAACCTTTTCCCCTCATATGCCGGAGGAAAAGAGAGAGGAAAAATGGAAGGGCTGGAAGCGTGCGGTGCGGTGCGCGGTAAGCTACGCGGACGGGGATTAGGAAGCAATGGGAAAGATTTTTTACATCGTGGGGAAGAGCTGTTCCGGAAAGGATACCATATACCGGAGACTGTTAAAGGAAGGCGCGGGGGAGAAAGCCCTTTTTACGGCTGTCCCTTATACCACCAGGCCCATGAGGGACGGAGAGCGGGACGGAAGGGAATACTTTTTTACGGATGAGGCCGGATTGGAGAAGCTGCGGGCGCAGGGGAAGGTTATTGAGGAAAGAAAATACATGACCTGGTACGGTCCGTGGTACTATTTTACGGCGGATGACGGGCAGATCGACCTGAACGGGAAAAATTATGTGATGATCGGCACGCTGGAATCCTTCCTCGCGGTGCGGGACTATTTTGGCGGGGAGCGGGTATTCCCGGTCTACGTGGAACTTGACGACGGGGAGCGGCTGCAGCGGGCCCTGGACAGGGAGCGGGCGCAGGACGTGCCGAAGTATGAAGAAATGTGCCGGAGGTTCCTTGCGGATTCTGAGGATTTTTCAGAGGAGAAGGTCCGTGCCGCAGGAATTTCCAGGCGGTTTTATAATGGCAACCTGGAGGAGTGTATCGGACAGATCCGGGCATATATCGGCGCGGAGGAAGGGCGGTAAATATGGCAGGTTTTAACGATATTTACGGACAGGACGCAATAAAGGAATATATGCGGAACGCGCTGGAAACGGGACAGATCCCCCATGCCTGTATCCTTACAGGCGAAAAAAGCAGCGGGAAAGAATTTATCGCGGGAATCTTCGCCCGCGCGCTGCAGTGCGAGAAGGGCGGAACGCAGCCGTGCGAGGAATGCCATTCCTGCCTGCAGGCCCTGTCGGGGAACCATCCCGATATCATCCGCGTGACGCATGAAAAGCCCGGCAGCATTGGGGTGGAGGATATCCGTACCCAGGTAAATAACGATATTGTCATCAGGCCATATTATGGGCCTTATAAGATTTATCTGATCAATGAGGCCGAAAAAATGACGGTGCAGGCACAGAACGCTCTGTTAAAGACACTGGAGGAGCCGCCCGCTTACGGCGTCATCCTGCTTCTGACAGCGAACGCGGACGAGCTGCTTGCCACGATCCGGAGCCGTTGCGTGAAGCTGGAAATGAAGCCGGTGAAGGACGATATCATCAGACGGTATCTGATGGAGGAGCTGAAGGTGCCGGACTATAAAGCAAACGTCTGCGTGGCGTTTGCCAGAGGAAACATCGGCAGGGCAAAGCTGCTGGCATCCAGCGAAGATTTTGACCGGGTGAAGGAAGAGGCGGTGACGCTTTTAAAATATATCCATGAACTGGAGACGGCGGAGATCGCGGCCGCCATCAAAAAGATCGGGGAATTCAAGCTGGATGTGACGGATTATCTGGACCTGATCTGCGTGTGGTACCGGGATGTCCTGCTGTTCAAAGCGACAAATGACGCGAACCACTTGATTTTCAAAGAGGAAATCAAGTATATTAGAATGGAGGCTGACCGGACGAGCTACGAGGGCCTGGAAAAGATCCTGGACGCGGTGGAGAAGGCAAAGCAGCGGCTTTCGGCGAACGTGAACTTTGACCTGACCATGCAGCTGATGTGCATGACCATCCAGGAGAACTGAGCGGCAGACAGGGACGGATGGAAAAGGCCTGAAGAAAAGGAACGCGGACGGTCCGCGGATCTTTTGCACGGATGTGCGGAAGAACGGAGGTTATAGATGAAAAGAATTATCGGAGTGAGATTTCGCACGGCGGGAAAGATATATTATTTTGATCCTGCCGGCTTTGAGATAAAAAGGAATGATCATGTGATCGTGGAGACTGCGCGGGGCGTTGAATACGGCACCGTGGTGGGAGATATCCGCGAGGTGGACGATGCGAAGGTGGTCCAGCCCTTAAAGCCTGTCCTGCGGATTGCCACGGAAAGGGACGACGAGCAGGAGGCGGCGAACAAGGGAAAGGAAAAGAAGGCGTTCGCCATCTGTCAGGAGAAGATCAAAAAGCATAAGCTGGACATGAAGCTGATCGATGCGGAATACACCTTTGACAACAATAAGGTGCTGTTTTATTTTACGGCAGACGGAAGGATCGATTTCCGGGAACTGGTTAAGGATCTGGCCGGCGTGTTCAAGACCAGGATCGAGCTGCGGCAGATCGGCGTGCGGGATGAGACCAAGATCCTGGGAGGCATCGGTATCTGCGGCAGACAGCTCTGCTGTCACGGACATCTGTCCGAGTTCGTTCCCGTATCCATCAAGATGGCAAAGGAACAGAACCTTTCCCTGAATCCGGCAAAGATCTCAGGGGTCTGCGGCCGCCTGATGTGCTGCCTGAAGCATGAAGAGGAGACCTACGAGGATCTGAACCGAAGACTTCCCAATCCCGGCGATTTCGTGACCACGGACGACGGAATGAAGGGCGAGGTGAGCGCGGTAAACGTGCTGCGGCAGCAGGTAAAGGTCATCGTGAATGTGGGAGACGAGAAGGAGATCCGGGAATACCGGGCGGATCAGCTGCGTTTCCGCAGGAGGCACGGCAAAAACAAAAGGAATAACGAGGAAAATAAAAAGAACGATGTGAGCGCCAGGGAAATGAAGGAACTGGAGAAGCTGGAGAAGCAGGATGAGAAATCCAGGCTTGAGTAAGGACGCGGAAGGGAAGCTGCGGCCAGGGATAGCCCTGAAGCCGGGGGAACGGGTGGATGAGCTGCAGAGAAACGGTTATCGTATCATACAGGATCCGGGACGCTTTCGGTTCGGGATGGACGCCGTGCTTCTTTCCGGCTTTGCCCGGGTGAGGGAGGGAGAGACGGTGCTGGACCTGGGGACAGGGACGGGCATCATTCCCATCCTGCTGGAGGCAAAGACCGGCGCCAGTCATCTCACAGGCCTGGAAATCCAGCCGGACAGCGCCGATATGGCAAGAAGAAGCGTTCTGCTAAACGGACTGTCGGAGAAGATAGACATCGTACAGGGAGACATCAGAGAGGCGGCGGAGATCTTTCCGGCTGCTTCTTTTGACGTAGTAACCTGCAATCCTCCCTATATTACGGACGGCCATGGGCTGGTCAACCCGGAAGCGCCGATGGCGATCGCCAGGCATGAGGTGAAATGCTCCTTTGCGGATGTGGCTGCGGCCGCGGCGAAGCTGCTGGTTCCGGGAGGAGGTTTTTTCCTGGTCCACCGTCCCTTCCGGCTGGCGGAGATCATGGTGACGCTGTCGGGCCTGCGGCTGGAACCGAAGCGGATGAGGCTGGTCTATCCTTTTGCGGACCGGGAGCCGAATATGGTGCTGCTTGAGGCAAGAAGAGGCGCGAAAAGCCGGCTTCATGTGGAAAAGCCGCTGATCGTATTTCGCTCTCCCGGAGTATATACGGATGAGATCACAGATATTTACGGATATTAGGGAAACGCTATTGAAAATCCTGTAAGCATCAGGTATTATCATAAATTAGAAAGAACAGAAGATGAAAAAAAGAGCTTATCTGGCGGCTGCAGCCATCTGCGCCGCAGGAATCGGAATCGCGGGCGTATCTCTGACGGCCTGCACAAAGAATGCCAGACAGACGGTGAGCGCCGTACAGGAGGAAGCAGGACCGACGGAAGACGGCGGCGTTTCGGAAAATACGGTTTCCGGAAAGGAAGAAACCGAAAATACCGTTTCCGGCAACCGGCCGGCCGACGGAACGGGGAGCATTCCTGAAAAGGGTGACGGCGCGGCGGAAGCGCCGGCAGAAGATGCCCTGCTTCCTGAAGAGGACCGCGTGAAGGTAAAGGGGATCTATGTTACCGGGGCAATGGCGGGAACTTCAGGGATGGACGACCTGATCGCCCTGGTGGACAGGACGGAGCTGAACGCCATGGTCATCGATGTGAAGAATGATGACGGCCGGGTAGTGTATGAGATGGATACGCCGCTGGTGTCTGAGGTGGGTTCCGCGCAGAGGCTGGTTTCCGATATGCCGGAGCTGATCCGTACCTGCCGGGAACATGGGATTTATCTGATCGCCCGTATCGTAGCCTTCAAGGATCCGTTCCTTGCGGAAAACCGTACGGACCTGGCGCTGCACAACACAGACGGCACTCTGTTCCGCGACAGTTCCGGCCTTGCCTGGGTGAATCCTTATCAGGAAGAAGTCTGGGAATATCTGCTTGAGATCGCAAAGGAAGCGGCCCGGATCGGTTTTGATGAGATCCAGTTTGATTATATCCGTTTTTCCACGGACAGCGGAATGAAGTATGTGGATTTCGGTCCGGAGGCGGAGGTTAAGGATAAGGAAACCGTCATTACGGAATTCACGGAGTATGCTTCCGAACGCCTGCATGAGCTGGGCGTTCCGGTTTCGGCGGACGTCTATGGCATTGTCATCGACAGCGAGCTGGACGCTTCGCTGGTGGGACAGAATTATTATGAAATGTCGAAATATCTTGACTATATCAGCCCCATGGTCTATCCTTCTCATTATGGTCCGGGCAACCTTGGGCTGTCTGTCCCGGATGCGCAGCCCTATGAGACGATCTATCGGAGCATGAGCGCTTCCAGAAGAGTGCTCGCCGGATGGACGCAGACGGAGGAAGCAGAAGCCTCCGGAAGCGGAGTTTCCGGAAATGAGGTTTCCCAGGAAGCGGGAACGGTATCCGGGAACGGAACTTCCCAGGAGGCGGGAACGGTATCCGGGAACGCTACCCCGCAGGAAGCGGGAGCCGAACCAGGGGAGGCCCTGGAAGTCTCGTTTCCGGATCCGAAGGAGCTGGCACCCGCTGAGGAGATCCGCGCGCAGGTAAGGCCCTGGCTGCAGGATTTTACGGCGACGTGGGTGGACGGGCATATTTCCTATGGGCCGGAGGAGATCCGGGCTCAGATCCAGGGCGTTTACGACGCGGGCTATGAGGAATGGATCCTGTGGAACGCGGCAAACCGATATACGGAAGGCGGGCTGCTTGCAGAAGAGGAGCTGTCTGCGGAAGGCGGAGTGTCCGCGAAAGACGGGACATGAGCGTACGGCCCGGCGGAAACGGCCGTGACATCGACATGGAGGGAAAATGGCAGGAACGCTTTA
>DWUW01000256.1 GCA_019120525.1 Candidatus Eisenbergiella stercorigallinarum
GCACTTGGTTGGGAAGCTCCTGTAGTTGCCGCATGAGCCTCCAATTAAGCCCATATTTCGTGACCAAAGGTTTGTCAGGGATAGTTTGCGCTTTTTTGGCTACCCGAAGGGTTTGGTTTCACAGTAAAAAAACCCCCTCTGCGAGACCGCCGCCGGCGTCTGCGCAAAAGGGAGCCAGATCTGTTCACAAGTTTTCAGTTTCCGGTGCTTCCGAAGCCGCCGTTTCGGATTCCCTGCGCGTCGTCGTCCTCCGTGACGCCGTAGGGAAGGAAGATCCCCTGCATGAAGCCGTCTCCCGCGTTCAGGGACAGCTCTTTTCCTTCATTGGAATCATTGGTGAGCTTGGCGAAGATATGGCCCTCGTTGTCGCTGTAATAGTAATCGCTGTCGATGATGCCCACCGTATTGTTCAGCTGCAGGCGGTATTTGAAGCCGAGACCGCTTCTGGGATAGAGGGAAAGCACCCAGTCCTCCTCCATCCGCACCCGCACGCCCGTGGGAATCTTCACCGTTTCGCCGGGCTTCAGGCCGCAGGGGACAGGCATGTAAAAATCATACCCCGCGCTTCCCTTTGTGGCCCGTTCAGGAAGGCGCAACGACAGGTAGATTTTCTTCGCCTGCTCCTTCGTATATTCCGGAAACGCGTCCGTCAGATCGCTGACAAAGCGTTCCTCGCTCACCTTTTCAAATTTCGCTACTCTCCGCATGCGGATACTCCTTTCTGCCACGCGTCCTCCGCCGGCGCATAGTCCGGGCAGTGGAGGACGGGGATTTCCGGGTTTTCTTTCTGAAGGGAGGCCTGCACGTCGATCACTCTCTGATTGGAGCTTCCCTTCCACATCAGATTCACGTCCCTTTTCGCAAGGACGAACTCGCCGTCCACAAGCACGTCGATATCCTGCAGGATGGAATCCTGATACAGCCTCTCCCACGCCTCTCCGGTATAGAGCCAGATGGTTTTCTCCGGATACCTCTGTCTGATCTCCCGCATCAGCCTGCGCACATCTCCCTTATTCGCGGGATGGAGCGGATCTCCGCCGGAAAAGGTGATGCCGGAGATATAGGGTTTGTCGAGCTGTTCAAAGATTTCCGCCTTCGCGGCTTCGTCAAAAAGCAGGCCGCCCTCCGGATCCCAGGTGACCGGGTTCTGGCAGCCCTCGCAGCAGTGGGCGCAGCCCGCCACCCAGAGGACGACCCGCAGGCCGTCCCCGTTTTTCATATCGTCTTTCGTAATATCATGATAGCGCATGGCCTACATCGATTTCCTTTCCGCGATCTCCGCCATCTTGGCGTCGTTCAGCCTGGTGTCCCCGTGGACTCTGGAATAGGAAAGATAGCCGTTCATCCGGTCGATCTTGGTCAGGTTCCGGCTGCCGCATTTGGGGCAGACATCCATTTCCAGCTCCTGATGGCCGCAGTCGTCGCAGTAGGCCAGAGACAGGTTGACGCCCTCATAAAATCCCTTGTCCATGGCCCTGCGGATCAGGGTCTTCACCGCTTCGATATTATAGTCGATGGGATACTTCACATACTGGATCTTGCCGCCGTTGCAGAGATTCCAGAAGCGTCCCTCCTTGTCCTGCTTTTCAATGGGGGTGATGTCCTCCGTCACATGGCAGTGGAAGCTGTTGCTCACATACTCCCGGTCGGAAACGCCCTCAATGATGCCGTATTTGTTGCGGAACTGCTTCACCTGCAGGCCGCAGAGGTTTTCCGCAGGCGTTCCGTAAATGGCGTACAGATGGCCGTCCTCTTCCTTGAACTGATTGATCCGGCTGTTGATGTACTCCATCACCTCCAGGGCGAACTGGCCGTCCTCCACCAGAGATTTTCCGTTATAGAGCATCTGAAGCTCGTTTAAGGCCGTGATGCCGAAGGAGGCCGTGGCCGACTTTAACAGCGGCTTGATCTTGTCCGTCAGCTTCAGATGGCCGCCCAGGAAGCCGCCCTCGCAGTAGGCCAGCGGATTGGTGGACGCACGCATCTCGCCCAGGTAGGCATAGGTACGGATATGGAGCTGGCGGATCAGGTTCAGGTAATAATCCAGCACTTCATAAAAATCCCGGCTCTCCTTTCTCGCCTTCGCCAGGATCATGGGAAGGTGCAGGGATACCGCGCCGATGTTGAAGCGGCCCACGAACACAGGCACATCGTTCTCGTCCGCCGGATGCATGCCCCCTCTCTCGTACCAGGGAGACAGGAAGGCGCGGCAGCCCATGGGAGAAATGATCTTGCCGTACTTTTTGTACATGCTGGCCACATACCCTTCGCCGGTCAGACTCAGCCAGTCCGGGTACATGGTCTTCGCGGAGCAGCGCACGCCCGCCTCAAACACATCCTCCAGCGGCTTTCCGGGGCCGTGCAGGTTCTCGTCGTACAGGAACACGATCTTGGGGAACAGCACGGGCTTTTTATGCCCTTCCTTTCCCTGCCCTTTGCGGCGCACGTTCAGCATGCTCATGGTGGCAAGCTTCGCGAAGCGGCCCGTTCCCGTTCCCGCGGTCACGGTGATGAAGGGATAGTCCCCGCGGCTGCTCGCCACCGTATTGAACTTGTATTCCCAGCCCTGGAAGCCCTGCTCCATCTCCTTGACCACGTCGGCCCAGGCGACCTCCTCCGCTTTTTGGGCCGGAACGCCCATATCGGCATATTTTTTCAGATATCTGTCATAGGACTTCTGCGCATAGGGCTCCAGGATCAGATCCACGCTGGGCACGGTGAAGCCGCCGTACTGCTGACTGGCCGCGCTCAGGACGATGTCCCCGATCACGTCGAAGGCCACGTCCAGGGTCTTGGGCTCGTTGTACCAGATATTCCCCATCTCAAAGCCGCCGGACAGCACATGCTCCACGTCGAACAGACAGCAGTTCATGGTATCCCTTCTGGCGGACATGTCATGCACGTAGATATAGCCGTCCCGGCACGCCTGGATCTCCTCCGTGGTCATGAAAAATTTCTGATACAGCTCCTTGTTGAGCTGATTGAAGATCAGGCTCCGTTTGGTGGAAACCAGGGCGGAATCCGTGTTGGAATTCTCCTTGTCCCCGATGTACATGATGGACTGGCTCTTCTTATACACATCGTCCAGCATCCGCACGAAATCCTGCTTGTAGTTGCGGTAGTCCCGGTAGCTCTTCGCCACGATGGGCTTCACCTGCTCCAGGGCGCTCTCCACCACGTTGTGCATCACCGGGATCGGGATCTCATCGCTTCCCAGCTCGTCCACCTTCTCGATCACGCAGGTGCAGATCTTCCGGTTTTCCTCGTCCGTAAACCGGGTCAGGGCACGGTAGGCGCTCTTTCCCACCGCATTGATCACCTTCTGGACGTTAAACGCTTCCTTCGTACCGTCCTTCTTGATCACCTTCACATCCCGCTTCGGCCGGTATTCCTTGCCGTAATCCGTGTTCTCCTTCCTGCTCAGTTCTTCCACCGTATATTCCATCCTGTACGTTTCCCTCCGTTTCTTCGCGCTCATTTCCATCGGACCGGTTCCGCCGTCCGCCGCTTTTCAATTTCCGTGCTCTGCCGCTTTTCCGGCTCCGCGGTCTGCTGCTTTTCAGACTCCACAGTCCGTCGCTTTTCATCTGTCCTGTCCGGCATTCTTTCCCCGGCGGAGTGCCGGGTAAAAAATCCGGATGCGGAGGTTCTGTCTGCAGCCCT